>JAFEBQ010000040.1 GCA_018242585.1 Planctomycetota bacterium | reverse complement strand
AATCTTAGTTTGACAGAGCACTAGTTTCGCTCGTTAACTCCGAACTGAAATACGTTGAACCGCAAAGACGCAAAGAACGCAAAGGAAATGCGGGGAGATTAATCGCAGAGAGCGCCGAGGAACGCAGGGAAAGAAGTGGGACCATTCCTCCTCTGCGATCCTCAGCGTACTCTGCGTTTCAAAATGCCTTCTGTCTTCTTTGCGGTTCAAGGTTGTCTCCTGGCACGGGTGTTGAAAAATGCCTCTCACACGCGACCAGGTCCGCGAGCTTGACCGCCGGGCGGCCGCAGAGTTCGGCCTGTCGACGCTGGTGCTCATGGAGAACGCCGGGCGCGGTGTGGCCGATGTCTGGTCGCGCTTGAATTGGTCAGCGCCGGTGGCGATTTGTTGCGGTGTCGGTAACAACGGCGGCGATGGCTTCGTCGCGGCTCGGCATCTCGACGCCCGCGGCGTGGAGGTGCGCGTGGCGGTCGTGGGAGAGCGGGCCAAGTTAACGCCCGAGTCGAGTCCGAACCTGGCCGTGATCGAGCAGGCCGGCTTGAACATTCAATGGTTCGCCAGCGCCGGCGACGAGTTCACGCAGTTTCTGTCCGGCGCAGGAAGCATTGTCGACGCACTATTGGGCGTGGGGGCTCACGGCGAGCCTCGCCCGCCGCTCGATCGAATCATCGAGCAGATGAATCGGTCGGGCTTGCCGATCCTGGCGGTCGATTTGCCGAGCGGCCTCGATTGCGACACCGGCCAGCCCGCGGTGCAAACGATCCGTGCCATGGCCACCTGCACATTCGTCGCCCCCAAGCAAGGCTTCGCCGCTCCACAGGCCCAGCATTACCTAGGCACGGTCCACGTAGCCGACATCGGCGCGCCACGCAAACTGGTCGAAGAGATACTGGGCCAGAGTTCCAATCAGTCAGCCGTAGGTCAGGCCTTGGCCTGACACGATTGTACGCACAACTTCGTCAGGCCAAGGCCTGACCTACCAGAAAGAACTTGGGCTGAGTCGCGCGCGGTGCTCCAAAGTCTGACGACGTCGGCGACGGCGCGATGGCCTGCACATCTACCCCGCCATGCGGATTGGCCCGGTCGGGCACTTCAGTTGGAACAGCCCGAAGATTTCGGCGTGGGTTAGCCCGGCGCTGTGACCCGCCGAGGTGTCGCTGAAGATCGTGTCGAACAGCTCACGCTTCTCTTGCAGCACCTGATCGATCCGCTGCTCGATTGTGTTCAGCGTCAAGAAGCGGCACACTGTGACCGGGCCGGCCGCGCCGATGCGATGCGCGCGGTTGATCGCCTGATCCTCGACCGCTGGGTTCCACCAGCGATCGAACAAGAAGACATAGCTGGCGAACTGCAAGTTCAAGCCCACGCTCCCCGCCCCGTAACTCATCAACAGCACGTGCTTCCGCGGGTCTTCGCGGAATTGCTGCAAGACACCGTCGCGGGCGCGTTGCGGGATGCGGCCGTGATATTGCAGCGTGCCGAAGCGGCCCAGTTCCTGATTGAGGGCTTCGAGCGTTTCAACCCACTGGCTAAAGACGATCGCCTTGCGTCCGCTCTCGGCCACTTCTTCCAGGTCCGCGGCCAGCCGTTCGAGCTTGGCGCTCTCGCCCGTCGCCGGGTCAAAGTTGCAAATCTGCTTGAGCCGCAGCACCAACTCGAACACATGCTGAATCGTGGCCGATTCGCCCATGTGCGTCAGCCGCAGCACCCCTTCTTCTTCGGCCATGCGGTACGTCTCGCGCTGGGCCGGGCTCAGCTCCACGTCGGCGTCGCGAAACATCTTCGGCGGCAAGTCGTCGAGCACCTGGTCCTTGGTCCGTCGCAAGACGTAATCGGCCGCCAGTTGTCCGAGCCGGCGCGGCTTCATGTCGCTGCGCAAGTAGCCGGGAGCCAGGAACTCGAAGATGCCGACCAGGTCCTCGGCGCTGTTTTCGACCGGCGTGCCGGTCAGGGCCCAACTACGGCGGCGGGGAATGCCGCGCACCAGTTCGGCCGTGGTGCTCCCCTTGTTTTTGATCCGCTGCGACTCGTCGAGAATCACCAAATCGTACGGGTTGCTCTCGTCGGCAATCCACTCGTGATCGCGCGGCAGGAGTTCATAGTTGGCAATCCGTAAGGGCGCATCAATCGTCTGCCACTGCCAACGCCGCCGCTGGGCGTCGCCTTCGATGGCCATCACCGGGATTTCCGGCGCCCAGGTGGCGAACTCGCGCAGCCAATTGGTGACCAACGGCTTGGGGCAAATCAACAGCACGCGCCGCACCTCGCCGGCATGCAGCAACAATCGCACCGTCGTGATCGCCTGCATCGTTTTGCCCAGCCCCATCTCGTCGGCCAGCATCGCCGAGTAGCGCGGGTACAGGAACGCCACTCCTTGCAACTGGTACGGGAACGGGTGGAACGGAAAATCGAGCGAGCGACTGGCCAGCACCGATTCAAGCGGCGGCTGTAGCAAATAAAACAGCCGATCTTCCAGCTTGATCACGTCGTTCGGCGGGGCGATGCGCGTCGGCCGCACCAATGGCTTGGCCGGCGTGTCGACTTCCGACTGGTCGGGCGCGACGGCGGCCGCTTCCTTCGCCGGCGCGGCGAACTGGTCGGGCTTGTCATCGCCACAGGCAAAGCGGTAGCTGCGAGTTTTCAACCGCAGCCGGGGCAATTGAATCGAAACCGCGCCAGGCCCGGCGAGTGCCACCCTGGGGCTAGTGACCAGCGGCGTCCCGTCGCTGGCCAGCAGTGGCTGACTGAACGCCAAGGTCGCGGGCCGCGGCAGCCACAACTCCTGGCTGCTGAACAACACGTGCGGAGTTGCGGGCGAGCCGTCGGCGCTCATCGCTGGCCTCGCTGGGCCTCGTCGAGCGCTTCGCGAATCCGCGTGAAGGGTTCGGCCAGATCGACGCGTTCGAGCAGCGGTTCCAACGCCACCCGGATGTGGGCTTCGTCGTCGGTGCGTTGCGGCGCGAGCGCGACCTGGTAACCCCCCAGCGCGAACGGCCGACGCAAACCCCGCTGGGCATGCGCGCCGTCGATCCGCAACATTTCGCCGCTGCTAGCCTGCCCCTGACCGTCCGCCAGGGCTTCGACCAGCAACACCGGCGCGTCGACAAACTCTTGCAAGGCTAGCACATTTGCCTGATCGGTACAGATTACCACCGCACGCTTGCCGGCCTGCTGCACCAGCGTCTGGCCAATCAGCTCGCCGAACAGGTACGGCACGAGCGTCGGGCCGTAGAGAATCTCCTGGGCCCGGTTGGGGCGCAGCGGCGCCGTGCAGTGGAACTCGATCGGCCGGCCCGTGCCGTTCAGCAGCAAATAGCCGCCGAAAAAGCCGTGCTGCTCGTGTTCGACCACGGTCAAGAAGCCGAAGGCCGACGAGGTGGCCGCGTCGGACTTTGTCATACCGCCTCCCTGCGGCTTTCGGACAATGGCGCCGGCCCATGAGGGAGCCAGAGCGTCCGGCGGCGTGGCGTGACCTGGGTGCGTTGCACCGCTGGCCTGCTGCCACGCCGGCCGACTTACGCAGGATGAATCGACCGGGCCGACGCGGCGACTTGAACCTACGGCTAACACTCAAGTCGCCGGCGCGACTATGCGCTGCTAGCTGCGGTGCTGGTGGCCGTGGCACCACGCTCCGGCGCGCGAATTGCCCGGTGAATTCTGGGCAATTTCCACTCAAGCCCACGGGGTGTAATTGTGACGATAGCAGCGCAAGCGTCTCGACATTCGCGCCGAGCAATGCCATACTGGACGTGCTCGGCCGCACCCGACGGCGCGAAACGGTTTGGCGCGATTCAGTTCGGCACTCTCGATCAGGACGTAAGGTCAGCCAACGATGCAAGATCGTCCCACGCACCCGTCGTTGTTCCCCGCGGTCGATGTCACGGCCACTCCGCCCGCCGCGCCGCCGGCCCACGCCGACCGGTTCGAGCCGGAACAACTCCGGTTGTTGCGCGACTTGGTGTCGGCCCAGGACCGGCAGAACGAGCTGATCGAGGAGCTGGTCGGTCTGCTCGGCGCGAGCAATCGCCAGCGGTCCCAGGAACTGAACCAGTGGAAGTCGGCCAATCCTGATCTGGCCCAGAAGTGCCGCCAGGCGGCCGAAAGCCTGAGCCGCGTGCAGACGTCGTTCCTCGAATCTCTGACCGACGAAGTGAACGACCACGCCGACGCCTTGGCCGACGGTGAGTTTTTCTTGGGCGAGTTCGTCGACCGTTTTGGTCCGCGCTTGGCCCACCTGAACGGTGTGTTGCAAGTGCTGGCCCAATTGAGCGGCCCCGCGCAGCAATAGTCGCGGTCCATAGGCCGCCCGTTTGGTTTCACCCGCCGGCGACGATACCCGGTTGAATTCTATGCTGGTGGAACTCGTCGATACGCAGGCGACCGATGGCTTGATGTTGTCGGGTGCGCTGATGCGTCCGGTCGATACTTCCGCCGGCCCCAACTTGCCGATCGATGGCTTGATCTGTCTGCATGGCACCGGCAGCAACTTCTATAGCTCCAGTCTGTGGATGGGGCTGGCCTCGACGTTTCAGTCGTGGCGCGTGCCGGTCTTGTGGGTGAACACCCGCGGGCATGACGGCGTGACCGTGGCCCGCGCGACCGATGGCCGGCGCTGGTTTGGTTCGTCGTTCGAGTCGGTCGATGAATCGCGCCACGACGTGGCAGGCTGGCTGGCGTTCGCGGCCGCGCAAGGTTGGCAACGCGTCGGACTGGTCGGTCACAGCTTGGGGGCGGTCAAGGCAATCTATACGCAAGCTCGCGAGCCCAACTCGCTGGTAGCGTGCGTGGCCGCGTTCTCGCCGCCGCGGTTGTCTCACTCGACGTTCAAAGCTTCACCGCGCAGCGCCGAAGTCATGGCCGAGTATCAACAAGCGGTTGATCTGGTCGCCCGTGGCCAAGGGCAAACGCTAATCGAAGTCCGGCATCCGCTGGCCTATTACTTCTCGGCCGCCAGTTACCTGGACAAGTACGGCCCCGAAGAACGATACAACATTCTGAACTTCGTCGACCAGGTGAGCGTGCCCCTGCTGGTCACGTACGGCACGGCGGAACTGCCGGGCATAGCGTTCGAAGGTATGCCCGAGGCGCTCGAAGCCCGGAATCGGCCGAACGTGCGCGTGGCAGTCGTAGCCGGCGCCGATCACGTCTACACCGGCGTGCAATCGACGCTAGGGGCGCGCATGGAATCGTGGCTACGCAAATTAGCTTGATCGATCCCAATCGCTATCAAGCCCCACTTGCGGCAAGGCCGCAACACCTCTCCCTTTCAGGGAGAGGTCGGGAGCGCAGCGAACCTGGTGAGGATAAACACGCTGCAGGCCGAGGGGCATTGCGCTCGGAGAACAGCGTTCTGAACGCCGTCGTTGTCGGCCCGCGACGTCTTTACCCTCCCTCAGTCCCTCCCTGAAAGGGAGGGATGTTTATCGGACACGCTGCCGACCTTTCGCCGCGCTCAACGCCGTTAGTCGTCGTTCGGATCGGGCTTTTCCGTCTTGGGTGCGTCTTTCGACTTGGCCTCGGCGGGCGCTTGGGGTGACGCGCTGATCCGCTTCCCTTCCGGCGTTGGCTCGGCTTTCGGCTTGTCGGCGGCCGGCGCCTTCTCCACGTTGGGCATCTCGATCGTGGCCCCATCGCCTGGCTTCACGGCACGTTCGCTGGCTGACCAGGGTTTGAGTGTGCCGTCGAGCACCCCAATCACCAGCTTGTGGGTCTGTCCGTAGCTCGGCTCGCCGACGAACATGCCGTAGGTCTCGTGCCGGCGGCCCCGGTACAGGTCCAAATGATACAGCCGCTCTCCCTCTTTGATCATGCCCGTCGAGCGGGCCATCTCGTTCGTCAATGCGTACGAGCCCAGGCTGATCCGGAACGCCGTGTCGTTCTCCAGGTCGGCAATGTCGAACCAATAGCGCAGCGCCTGGTCCCCCGACAGCTCGTAGTATTCATAGGCCATGACCGAGTACTGGTTCCCCAAGCTGAACTCGTCGCGGGCGAAGTAGTGGTCCCGAATCTTTTCTTCATCGTGCCAGGCTCGCATGATCGCCCGGTACTTGTCGCATTCGGCTGGCCGACGCAACACTTCGCTCAGAACCACCAATCGACTCACGACGACTTGGGCCTGACGATCAAGCTTGAGCGCGGTTTCGTAGGCCTCGAACGCCTTGGGCAGGTCGCCGTTGTCTTCAAGAACGAGGGCTCGCATCACGTGTCCCTGAAAGCTGTCGGGTTCCTTTTCGCACAGCGCCTCGATCGGCGCGAGCGCTTCGCGCGCCCGATCCAAGTGACGCAAGGCCACCACCAGCGCGATGGTCGTCTTCTCGCGGTCGGCTTCGGCAGCCAGCACTTCGCGGCACAGCTTTTCGGCTTCCTCGTAGCGCTCGGCATCGAGCAGCAGGTTCGCCAACTCGTCCTTGAAGTTCAGGTTCTTCGGCGCTAGCTCGACGGCGTCGCGCATGGCGGCCAGGGCATCCTGCGGCCGGTCCATGTAGCCGAGTAGCTGGGATCGCAGCCGGACATACGCCGCCTTCTTGGGCGCGAGCTCGATCGCCCGGTCAACTGCGGCCAGGGCGTCCTCGTCGTGTGAGAACTCGGTTTGCAGGCGCGCCAACTGATAGAAGGCGTCGGCGTTCTTGGCGTCGCTTTCGGTTTTGACTTGCCACTCTTCGATCGTTTCGCGCAGCAGCTTGATGGCGGCCTGATTGTCCCCCTGGCGATTGAGCTTGCGAGCTTCCTTGATCGTGTCGCCCACTGGGTCAGCAGCGCGGGCTGGCTCGGCGGCGCTGGCCGAAGCCGCCAGACCGACGAGCAACGTCACAAGACAACCCGTCAGGGCGATCGGTCGAAGCCGGGCTGCGAACGCATTCATGGCAAAATCCTGGGTGCGCAAAGGGGTTGGTGCGTCGCTGGTACAACGTCGTGGCCGCCATTTTATTGCATCTCGAAGCCGGTCGCGAACTGCGTCGCATAATCTACTCGCCCGGGCTTTCGCCGCCGGCAGGCCCATTGCAGAATCGAAGCACAGACCGGATGATTGCCGTTTTGGCGTTCGCGGCGTCGACCGCAGCCAAGGATTGCCAGCCTGCCCAAGTCGCCTACCGAACACTCTTCACCACGGACCTGCTCCTTTGACCTTTCCATTGAATGAACGCTCAGCCCGGTTGTGTGACGAGTTGGTTGCCCAGGCCGAACGCCTGCGCTGTGACGCGTCGTTGTACGTCGGCGGCGCGCGGGTCATCGATTTGGGCATTAACGTCCCCGGCGGCTTGGAGGCGGGACTGCTGCTGGCCCGAATTTGCCTGGCCGATCTGGCCGACGTGAAGCTGGTGCCGGGGCGTACGCCGTTCAGTCATTGGCAAGCCGTTGCCGTCACCACTGACCAGCCCGTGGCGGCCTGCCTGGCGTCGCAATACGCCGGCTGGGAGCTGAAAGCTGGCAAGTTTTTCGCCCTGGGTTCCGGACCCATGCGGGCGGCCGCCGCGCGCGAGCCGTTGTTTGAGAAGATCGGCTACACCGAACGCCCCGAACGTGTCGTCGGCGTCCTCGAAACGCGGCAGCTTCCCACAGTAGAAATCGTCGAACAGATCGCCGAGGCGTGCCAGGTGCCGACGACGAACGTCACGCTGCTGGTCGCGCCGACGGCTAGCCTGGCCGGTGGCTTGCAGATTGTCGCGCGCAGCATCGAGACCGGCCTGCACAAGCTCGGCGAGTTGGGCTGCGACGTGCGGCGAGTCGTCAGCGCGGCCGGCCAGGCCCCGCTGCCGCCGGTGGCGGCCGACGACTTGAAGGCGATCGGCCGGACGAACGACGCGATTCTATACGGCGGCGAAGTGACTTTCTGGGTCGAGGGGATCGGCGACGACGAGCTGACCACGCTCGGGCCACAGGTTCCCAGTTCCTCGTCCGGCGATCATGGCGCACGGTTCGCCGAGTTGTTCGAGCGCTACGATCGGAACTTTTACGCCATCGATCCGTTGCTATTCAGTCCGGCTGTCGTCGTGTTTCAGAATCTGACCACGGGGCGGTCGCATCGGTTCGGGCATTTGGCCCCCGAGGTGGTCGCCCAGTCGTTCGAGCATTGATCGGCACGATCCGCCTCACCGCGTTCCGTAGTGAAATCACGTTCAGGCAAGCGACATGCGATTGGTGTTCTTGGGTTCGGACGAAAGCTGGTATCTACGCGACTTGCAGCGCGCCGCCGCCAATCGCCACCAACTCGTCGCCGCGCCGTTCGCCACGTTGCGTGGCGAGTTGCAGGATACTGGCCTGCGAGTCCACTCGGGCTCCGTGAACCTGTCGCAGGCCGACGCGGTGCTGGTCCGCACCATGCCGCCAGGTTCGCTTGAGCAAGTCGTCGTGCGGATGGACCTACTACAACGACTCGAAGCGACGGGCGTGGCCGTCTTCAACCGTCCCCGCGCCATCGAAGCGGCCGTCGACAAGTTCCTGACCTCGGCGCGATTGCAAGCCGCCGGCCTGACCGTGCCGCGGACGTTCGCTTGCCAGACGGCCGACGACGCGCTGGCCGCGTTCGAGTCGCTTGGGCATGACGCGGTGGTCAAGCCGTTGTTCGGCGCCGAGGGGCGCGGCATCACGCGCATCAACGACGCGGCGATGGCCGAGCGGTGCTTCACGCTGCTCGAACGCTTGGGTGCCGTGATCTACTTGCAACAGTTCGTGCCGCATCACGGCCACGACTTGCGATTGTTCGTCCTGGGCGAGCAGGTCTTCGGCATGCGACGTGTAAACCCTGACGATTGGCGGACGAATATCAGCCGCGGCGCTCGGGGCGAATCGTTCGATGTCGATGAGTCGCTCGCCGAATTGGCCGTGCGCGCGGCGCGCTCGGTTGGGGCCGATCTGGCCGGCGTCGATTTTCTGCCCGGGCTCGATGGGACGTTGTACGCCATTGAAGTCAACGCGGTGCCGGGTTGGCGTGCTTTGGCTCGCGTGACGGGTGTGGACATTGCGGCCTTGGTGCTCGATTACGTGGCCGAGCGCGCCGGCAAGTCGCCAGCCGTCGCACCATGCGAGCCAGCCCAGGCAGGCCGGCCATGAGCGCGGCGGGCGTCGAGACGTCGAATGCCGATACCGTCAACATCGCGGCCCGGCTGGCCGAGTCGGCCGAGCGGTGGCCCGATCAGGTGTGCGTGGCCGCGCCGCTGGGCCGTCGCGCCGGCAAGCGCCAGTACCGGACCATCACCTTCCGTGAACTCGATCAGGAGAGCGACCGGCTGGCCCGCGGCCTGAGACGCCTGGGCGTTCGGCCCGGCACGCGGTTGGTGTTGCTGGTCCGGCCGGGGCTGGAGTTCATCAGTCTGGTCTTCGCCGTGTTCAAAGCCGGCGCGGTCGCGGTGTTGATCGACCCGGGCATGGGACGCCGGCACCTGATCAATTGCCTGGCCGAAGTCGAGCCCGAGGGGTTCATCGCCATTCCGCTGGCCCAGGCCATTCGCCGCGTACTGCGCCGCCGATTCTCGCGCGCGAAGTTCAACGTGACGGTCGGCAAGCGCTGTTGGTTTTGGGACGGCATCACTTTCGACACACTATTGGGCGAGCCCTGGTCGGGCGCCGAATTGGCCGCCACCGGGCCGAACGATCCGGCCGCGATCATCTTCACCACCGGCAGCACTGGTCCACCGAAGGGAGTGCTGTACACCCACGGCAACTTTTCGCGACAGGTCGACGAGCTTCGCGATCAGTACCAGATTCGCCCCGGCGAGGTCGACCTGGCCGGCTTTCCGCTGTTCGCGCTGTTCAATTCGGCCATGGGGGTGACGACCGTCATTCCCAAGATGAACCCGACGCGCCCGGCTCGGGTGAACCCGGCAAATATTGTCGAGGCGGTGCGCGACTGGCAAGTGACCCAGTCGTTCGGCTCGCCGGCCATTTGGAACCGCGTGGGGCCGTACTGCGAAGCGCGCGGCATTCGCTTCACCACGCTGCGGCGCATCCTGTCGGCCGGAGCGCCGGTGCCGCCGGCGGTGCTGCGGAGCATGATGAAGTGTCTGCCCGAGGGTGGCCAGATGCACACGCCGTACGGCGCGACCGAGGCGCTGCCCGTGGCGACGATTTCCGCCAGCGAAGTGTTGGGCGAGACCGAGGCCCGCTGGGCCCGCGGCGAGGGGACCTGCGTGGGGCGCAAGTTCCCGGGCATCGACTGGCGCGCGATCCGTATGACCGACGGGCCGATCGCGTCGATCGACGAGGTCGAGGTCTTGCCCACGGGGCAGATCGGCGAGCTGATCGTCCGCGGGCCGGTCGTCACCACGCGGTACGTGACGCGAACCGAATGGAACGGGCTGTCGAAGATTGCCGACGGCGATCGAGTCTGGCACCGGATGGGGGACGTCGGCTATTTCGACGCCGAACAGCGGTTTTGGTTTTGTGGCCGCAAGGCCCATCGGGTCGAAACGGTCGATGGCACGCTGTTCACCGATCCGGTCGAAGGGATCTTCAATCAGCATCCCGACGTGTTTCGCTCGGCCCTGGTCGGCGTGGGAGATCGCGGCCGGCAACGCGCGGTCCTGGTCGCCGAGCCGCGCCGAAGAATGTCGCACGCCGAGCGCGAGCGCTTGATCGGCGAACTGCGCGAGCTGGGCCTGCGCCACGAGCTGACCCGCGGCATCACCGATTTTCTGATTCACCCCAGCCTGCCCGTCGACATCCGCCACAACGCAAAAATCTTCCGTGAGAAGCTGGCGGCCTGGGCCGCGAAGCGATTGGGGTAGTTAGTTTTGGCTCTTCAGAAACTCCCGAGCGGAAACGTGCTTGCGTTCGTCCGGCTGGGCTCTTAGAATCTGTGTTGAGACTCGGTCTCAGTACAGATACTCCCCGCTTCGGACCCGCCTGTGCACGACCTTATCCCTCTCAGCGCGCTGGCTGTTGGCCAATTGGCGCAAGTCGGCTTGGTGCTTGGACAACCTGACCAGGTACACCGCCTGGGCGAGTTGGGCCTGCGCGACGGCACTCGGGTCGAAATGGTCCAGCAAGGTTCCCCCTGCATCATCCGGCTGGGGGGCCAAAAGCTCTGCTTCCGCAACGATGAGTTGATTCAGGTTCTCGTCCGCCCCGGCACCGAGCGTTAGGGAAGCGGTCGATGAGCGTGCCAACTGCCAACACCGGGTCGGGTTCCACGGCGAATTCGTCTGCGGCCAACGCATCGCGCGCGACCGTGGCGTCGCTCAAAGTTGGCGGCCGAGGGCGGGTCGTGGCGGTCCACGGGGCCGACGAGGTGACGATGCGGCTGTTGGAGATGGGCATCACGCCTGGCGTCGAACTGTGCTTGTTGGGGGCCGCACCGCTGGGGGATCCGGTCGAGTTGGAGCTGCGCGGCTACCGGCTCAGCCTGCGCAAGGCCGAAGCCGCTCGAGTCGAGATTGAACTGCCATAGTGCGCTGGCGCGCGGCAACGCTCTAGGATTCTGTCGACGATGAGCATTGCTCAAGCCAAACGTGCCTGCTGCGTCGCCCTGGTCGGCAATCCCAACACCGGCAAGTCGACGCTGTTCAATGCGCTGGCCGGCGCCAATCAACGAGTCGGGAACTATCCCGGCGTCACGGTCGAAAAGAAGCTTGGGCACGCCACCTGGCACGAGGTGCGGTTCACGCTGATCGATCTGCCGGGGACGTACAGTCTGGCCCCCCGCTCGCCCGACGAAATGGTGACGGTTGACGTGCTGTTGGGGCGGCGCGAGGACACCGAACGCCCCGACGTGGTGTTGTGCGTTATCGACGCCTCGAACATCGATCGCAATTTCTACCTGCTCAGCCAGTTGCTCGAACTGGACGTGCCGGCGGTCGTGGCGTTGAACATGACCGATGTGGCCGCTCAGCACGGGGTGAAGCTCGACGTCAAGCTGCTGGCCGAGCGGCTGGGTATTGAAGTCGTCCCGGTGCAAGCCAACAAGCGTGTCGGTCTTGATGAATTGCGCGCCGCGCTGGTCCGCGCCGTGGACTGCCCGGTGGGCAAGCGGGCCAGCCCGTTGCCGGCTCAGGTGTGCGAGGAAGTCGACCGGTTGCACGCCGAAATGCAGCGCTCGTCCCACGCGGCCGACATGAAAGTGCCGCGCTACCTAGCCGAACGCTTGCTGCTCGATACGAGCGGCTATCTTGAGCCGCTGTTGGCCGATGGGCAGCTTGAAACGCTGCACGGCTCGATTGCGGCGGCGCGCGAGCGATTGGCCACGGCCAGTTGCCCCGTGCCGGCGATCGAAGCGATTGGCCGTTATGGCTGGATCTCGCAGGTCGTGGGGGGCGCGGTCACGCGCCCGGCCCAGCGCGCCACCAGTTGGACCGATCGGCTCGATCGAGTTCTGACCCACCGATTCTTTGGGCTGGTGGCGTTCGTGCTGATGATGTTCGTGATCTTCCAGGCGGTGTTTCAAGGGGCCACGCCGCTGATGGACCTGATCGAAAGCGGCGTCGGCGCGGTCGGCGCGCTGGTGGCCGAGCGCATGCCCGAAGGGGCGCTGCGCAGTCTGGTGGTCGATGGACTGATCGCCGGCGTGGGGGGTGTGCTCGTCTTTCTGCCGCAGATCGTGATCTTGTTTTTCTTTGTCGGCATTCTGGAAGATTGTGGCTACATGGCCCGCAGCGCGTATCTGATGGACAAGCTGATGGTGCGCGTGGGGCTGAGCGGCAAGTCATTCATCCCGCTGTTGTCGTCATTCGCCTGCGCCATTCCGGGCATCATGGCCACCCGCGTGATCGAGAACCGGCGGGATCGGATCACCACGATTCTGGTTGCGCCGCTGATGAGCTGCAGCGCGCGGTTGCCGGTGTACACGCTGCTGATTGCGGCCTTCATTCCCCAGCGACGCTGGCTCGGTGTGTTTGGTTTGCAGGCGATCGTGATGATGTCGATGTATTTGCTCGGCATGGTCGTGGCCGTCGCCGTGGCCGTCGTGCTGAAAAAGACGCTGTTGCGCGGACCGACGCCGCCGTTTGTGCTGGAACTGCCCGCCTATAAGTGGCCGTCGCCGCGAACGGTGATCTGGCGGATGGTCGAGCGCGGCTGGGCGTTCGTCCAAGGGGCCGGGACCATGATCCTGGCCGTGTCGGTCGTGATCTGGGCGATGCTCTACTTCCCGCACTCGGCCGAAGTTGGCGAGCCCTACCAGTCACAGATCGCCGTGCTCGAGGCGAAGCTGCCGGCGGTCCCGGAAGCGGAGCGGGGCGCGATCGAGGAACAAATCAGCGCGCTGAACGTCGAGCGGGCCAGCGCCTATCGCAAACAGAGTTACCTGGGACGGATCGGCCATCTGATTGAGCCGGCCGTGCGCCCGTTGGGCTGGGATTGGCGGATTGGCTGCGCGGCCATCGCTTCATTGCCGGCGCGCGAGGTGGTGGTGGCGACGCTAGGTATCATTTACAGCGTCGGCGAAGATGTCGACTTGGACAACGAAGCCGACCGAGGGCGCTTGGTCGAAGCCCTGCATCGCGCCACGTGGGACGACACCGATCGGCCGGTGTTCAATGTGCCGGTGGCGTTGTCGATCATGGTCTTCTTTTCGTTGTGCGCCCAGTGCTGGTCAACGCTGATGGTGATCAAGCGCGAGACGAACAGTTGGGGCTGGCCAGCACTGACGTTTGGTTACATGACCACGCTGGCTTACGTGGCGTCATTGGTGACTTACCAGGTGGGGATTCGGCTGATGTAGCGTGCGGTGAGTTGCGCGCACTGAGCGAGATGTACGATGAACCTTGACTGGCAAACCGTGGCTGCCGCGGCGATCGTCGCGCTGGCGATGGCGTACCTGGCGCGGCGCGCTTGGCGCGCGCTGGCGGCACGCCGCGCCGGCTGCGGCGCATGCCCAAATTGCCCCTCGAGCGAAGGACCGCAAGTCGTCTCGCTCGACGCGTCGATAAAGTCGGGCAACGCGCGCGAGTAAGGGGCTTCCCTTTGCGTTGTCGCGCTAGCCTGGCACGGGACCCTCATCCGGCGGCTAGCGCCGCCACCTTCTCCCGGGAGGAGAAGGGTTAACTCATTGTCTCGCGAGATTGAATCGCCCCCTCACCCGGTTCGCTGGCGCGAACCACCCTCTCCCGCAAGGGGCGAGGGTTGAAATGCGCTCGCTGCGATCGAGAGTTTGTGCGCCCCCAAGTTGTCCCCTAATCTCTAGCCCCTAGCCTCTCTTACTTCTTCTCATCGGCCGCGATCAGCGATGCCAATACCTTGCGCGTGCCGGTGAAGGTGCGACGGCCGTGCATGGCGACCATGTTGTCCACGAGCGCCACGTCCCCCTGCTGCCACGGCACGTCAAAGGCAATGGCCTCGGCCATTTGCGTGATCAGGTTCACCGCTTCACGATCGAGCGGCGTGCCGTCGCCAAAGGTGATCGACTTGGCCGGATCGTTGCGAGTGTCCTTCCAGCCCTGGAACGCGGCAATCAATTGGTTGAAGAACGACGCGCGACCGTCGCCCAGATCGTAGACCGCCGGCAACACCGGCGTGGTGGCCCGCAGGCAGCCGTCATCGAGCCATTGCCAGGTGTAGCCCAGGGTCTTCAAACGTAGCTCGGCTTCTTCGCGCGTGGTGGCGCCGAGCGTGCTTTGCCAACTGCGCCCCATGCCGCTGCTGGCGTCGTTTTCGGCCGGCATGACGTTCGTGTAGCGCAGGCCCTTGTCGCGGCAATCGCGGGCAAACTGCGGGCACCGCGCGACGATTTGCTCCCACAGGATGTCCGAACGGCATAGCGGCGTCGCGCCACCCGTCGTGGCTGCTTGTTCACAGAAGAAGAACAGCCGGCTGGGGTAAACCGGCGTCTGGGCCATTTCGTGATGGAAGAAAATCGTGATGTTCGGCGGCGCTTCGTTGGCGGTGAAGACGCGAGGCGTTTTGTTCACGCGCACCGCGTTCGACAACGATTCATCATACGGAAAGTTCCGCAAGCCAAACGCCGAGACAAAGGCGTCGAAGTCCTGCGGCGTGCGCACCGGAAAGCCCCGAAACAAAATCGTGCCGTGCCGGCTGGCCCGGGCCAGCAGTTCGTCGGCATTGGCCGCCAGCCACTCGGTCGCTTCGGCCAGCGTGGTGTTGGGGCTGGCGCACTCGAGCACCAGCGGGAACGCGTTGCCGTCGCAAGGTTGCTGACCGGCGACGCTGGCTTCGGCGACTGATAATGTGCTCTGGGGCATGATGAACCTCCGTTGGGGTGGGCGCTCGGCGAGCGTGGTGGCGTGCTACTCGTAGATGGGGAAAAAAGTGTGGAAGGCGGCTTCGCAAAACTGGCCGGGGTCATTGAAACGCCGGCCCCGGTCGAGAGCCGAGATCGCTTGCAGCTCGGCGTCGGTCAACGCGAAATCAAAGATGTTCAGGTTCTCGGCCAGGCGCTCGGGACGCGACGTCTTGGGGACGACGGCCGTGCCGCGCTGCACACCCCACCGCAGGGCGACTTGCGCCGGCGTCTTGTTGTGGGCGCTGGCCGCGTCGCGCACGGCGGGCTGGTCGAGGACCGATTCGTTGCGCTGGGCCATCCCCAATTCGTAATACGACAGCGCGCCCAGCGGCGAGAAGCCCGTTACGGCAATCTGCTCTTCACGACAGAACCGCAGCAGCTTCTCTTGCGCAAGATAGGGATGCAGTTCCACCTGCAGCATGGCCGGCCGAATCGAGCCGTAGTTCAACAGGTCGCGCAGCAGCGAGATGTTATAGTTGCAGACGCCGATGTTGCGGACCAGGCCCGCGTTGACCAGCGACTCCATCGCCTGCCACGTCTCGGCCAAGGGGACGCGGGCCGCTTGCATGCGCGGCTGCTTTGCCGCCGGATCGAAAAACCAGCCGGGCGGGTAGCGCGTCTCGGGGGCGACATATTCCAATGCGATCGGGAAGTGAATCAGGTACAAGTCGAGATAGTCGAGCTGCAAATCGCGCAGCGTCCGCTCCAGGGCCGGCCGAACGTGGGCGGCCGCGTGGTAGGTGTTCCAAAGCTTCGACGTGACCCACAGCTCTTCGCGGCGACAGTGCCCCCCCGCGAGCGCGCGGCGAATCCCCTCGCCGACCGCCGGCTCGTTGCCATAGTCGCAAGCCGCGTCCAGGTGTCGATAGCCGGCCTTGATAGCCTGCTCGACCATGGCTGGTGCGTCGTTCGGGGCGATCTTCCAGAGTCCCAGCCCGACGCTGGGGACTTGCGCGCCGGTGTTCAATTTCAAACTGCTGACATTCATCGGTATGTCTTTCGGGCGTCACGCCCCGCGAATCAGGTAACAACTTCCCAACACGAAAATCCCGGTATACACTCCGCCGCGCAGCACTGGCTGCGAGACGAAGTCGAGCAGCCGATGGCCGACATAGGTGGCAATCAACAGCGGCAAGGCTGACCAGGCGACGGCTTGCCAGACCGACGCGGTCAGTTCGCCGTGGGCGGTGACCAGGGCGAAACGCATCAGCCCGCTCGATAGAAACACCATGCTCAACGTGGCGACTTGCTGCTGCTTGGTCCACGGCTGCGAATAGACATAGGCCACGATCGGCGGGCCGCCGATGTTGAACGCGCCGCCTAGCAAGCCACCGCCGAGTCCACAAAACCAGCCGACTAGCGGCGGCAATCGCCACCGCATCCGCCGGGCAATCAACGAATCGAACAGCACCATCGAACAGAGGGCCACGCCCAACAGCCGCGTCGCCCAGACGTAAGGCAACTGTTCAACAAACGCATAGCCGAACGGTACGCCGACCAACGCCGCGATCAACAGCCGCCGCGCCCCGCGCCATTCGACATCGGAAAACTTTACGCCTACCATCAGCACGCACACGATTAGGTTCGTCAGCGTGATGATCGCCTGGGCTTGTTCCAGTTCAATCACCAGCGGCAATAGCCCCATCGCCACCATGCCGAAGCCAAAGCCGGTCAATCCTTGGACCAGTCCGGCCAAGGTCAGCACCGCGACGACGTGCAGAAGGAAACCTTCATTCATCGTCGCGGTTTCCAGTGTTGAAAGGCCAGCGCGGCGGCACCGAGCGCCCCGGCGAACGGCCCCAGCGTTGACGGGACGATTTCGGCCGTTGGAGTGTGCGAGCTGAGCGCCGCAGCGGTGTCGCGCACCGTAGTCAGATACATCTCGCTGGCCGCCAATGGACCCGAGAGGATGATCCGCTCGGGATCGAGCAACTGGGAAAGCTGGTGCGCGATCCAGCCATGCACGCGCGCCGCGCGCAGGACCAGACGTTCGGCCAGCGCGTCCGCCGCAGCGGCGGCCTCGATCAGGTCGGCGGCGGTGGGGGGCTGCTTGCACTTGCCTAGCGCGCTGGTCGTGCCGTTGGCGACGGCTTGCGCCGCTTCGGCCAGCAAAGCCGAGAACGAGGCGACGTCTTCGACGCTGCGCCCGGCGGCACCCTGGAAGTCGGCGTCGGCACTCAGCTCGAGCGGAAAGTTCCAACTCCCGACTTCACCGGCCAGGTTCCGAGAGCCGCGCAGCAGTTTGCCGTCGGCGATGATGCCGGCGCCGATACCCGAGCGAATGCCCAGGCAGACCAGATGCCGAGCGCCGCGCCCCTGCCCCATCCACAACTCGGCCAGAGCCATCGACCGCAGATTGTTCTCGACCGACACAGGCAGCTTGAACGCGCCGGCCAGGCGATCGACGATCGGCACGTCGCGCCAATCGGGAATGAACCGATACCAAAGGGCGATGCCGCGCTCGACGTCAATGTGCCCCGGCACGGCCAGGCCAATGCCCAGCACGTCGCCGCGGCGCGTGCCGATGACGGCGGCGATGGCGTCTTCGATGATCGACAGCACGCGCTGGGTGTTGGCCTTGGGGGGGATGCTACGGCGGATTTGTTTCAACGGTTTTTGGGCAAAGTCGACCGCCGTGGCCATGATCTGCCGCGCGTCGAAATCGACGCCGATGAAGCGACCGGCCGAAGGATTCAACTGGATCAGCGTCGGGGGCCGGCCCAGCGAGCGGGCTTTGGGCGCCGATTCGAGCAAGAAGCCTTCGCGCAGCAGCCGGTCGACGTAGATGCCGGCCGTCGACGGCACCAGCTTCAACTCGCGGGACAAGGCGGCGCGCGACGTGGCCTGGCCGGCGTGGACCAGTTGCACGAGCGCGGCATCGAGATGAGCGACCGCTTGCAGCTTGCGAAGGACTTTGGCCATGGGGCGGACCTGTGCGGCACCGGTAACCTTGACTACTCGGGCAACTCTTGCCCACGCGTCTCGGGCAAGAACGCCAGCAAAACCAGACCGACCAAAAACCAAAGGCCGAGAATGCTGACCGCGGCGCGCAGATCGAGCGCGGGGTGGGCCTTCAATTCGGCCGACATCCATAACATCGAAGCGGCCAGCAAGCGCCCGCCGTTAAAGCAGAAGCTCGAACCGGTCGCGCGCAAGTGAGCGGGAAACAGTTCCGGGAAATAAACCGCGTAGCCAGCGTGCAGGCCGATGACGAAGAAACCAAACACCGGCAACATCATCAGCAATTGATCGTACGTCTGGGGTAAGTAACACGTGGCAGGAACAATCAACAACGCCCCCAAATGCATCAGGGCAAAAGCGCGTCGACGTCCCAGCCAAACCGCCAGCGGGCCGAAACATAGTTGACCGACGCCGGCGCCACAGGCTTGGACAAAGCCATAGGCGAACTTCGCCTGTTGGTCCGCTTCGGTTTGTGCGACACCTTGTTTGATGAGCATAAGCTCGGCAAGATTCTGGCCGGCCACGGCGACGCCCCAATAGGTGCCCAAGCCGACCGCGGCCAAGCACATGCCGAGAATCGCCGGACGGGCCCAACGTCGCACGCCGAGCAATTCGCTAAAACTGCCCATCTGTCGTTGTTGCTGCTCGGCCTGTTGCCAACTGTCGGGCTCTTCGACCTTGCTACGTACCCAAACGACCAACAGCGCCGGAACCAGACCGAGCAAATAGGCGTAGCGCCAATCGCTTCCCACGGCCCAGCCGGCGAGAAACGCCAGCCAGGTGCCCAAGATGCCAGTGGCGTGAAAGATGCCGCCAGCTTGCGCGCGAGCGCGCGGCGGAAAGACTTCGGCCACCAGCGCCGCCGCGACGGCCCATTCGCCACCGACCCCCATCGCGACCAGAAAGCGCAGCACGCCGACATGCCAAATATCCGTGGCGAAATAGGTGAGGCCCGAGAACAGCGAGTAGCAAAGGATCGTGATCGCCATCGTCGGTTTGCGTCCAAGCCGATCGGCCAGTGAACCGAACAGCACCCCCCCCAGCGTGCCGCCGACGAGGAAGATGGCCAAGAACCGATCGCCCCACAGTTTTACTTCAGGCGAGTTGGGCGTTGAGTTGAGCAATTCGGTCAACATCTGCCCACGAGTGATGTTGAATATTTGGCCTTCGAATGTGTCGAAGACCCAACCGGCCGAAGCGATCAGCAGCACCAGCCATTGATAGCCGGTGACTTCCTGATACCAACGCGAAGTAGCGGGGGGCTGATGGTTCACCGCGAGCTCGCCAAGCAAAGAGGAATCGCCGCCGACGCGCGAGCGCGCAACACAGGGCGCAAACGCGATGCGGCCGGCCCCCGAATCATTATTTCGATTTCAAAATAAGTCAAGCGCGATCCGCGCAGAAATTACATTTCGCGTTAGCCCCTTGAACGCTAGCGGAGGGTCATGGTAAGTTCGAGAAATTTTATGCCGAGGTTCGGCGAGCGCTAGGAGTCTGCGCGCTCATGGGGAGCCCGGCAGCCGGTCATTGCAGAAGGGATGTCGCTCCGTGCCTCGCCGTAACGATCTGCACAAGATTCTGCTCATTGGTTCCGGCCCGATCATCATTGGTCAGGCCTGCGAGTTCGACTATTCGGGGACGCAAGCCTGCAAGGCCTTGCGCGAGGAAGGCTACGAAGTCGTCCTCATCAACTCGAACCCGGCCACGATCATGACCGATCCGGCCACGGCCGACCGGACGTATATCGAGCCGTTGACCTGGGAGACGGTGGCCAAAGTGATCGAGGTCGAACGCCCCGACGCCATTTTGCCGACGCTCGGCGGGCAGACCGGTTTGAACCTGGCTATGGACTTGGCCCGGCACGGCGTGCTGGAAAAATTTGGCGTCGAGATGATCGGTGCGCGCCCCGACGTGATCGCCAAGGCCGAAGACCGCGCCTTATTTAAGAAGGCGATGGAAAAGATCGGCCTCGAAGTCTGCCGCGGCCGCACCGTTTACTCGATGGACGAAGCCCGCGAGGTGATGCAGGAAATCGGGCTGCCGATCGTCATTCGCCCCAGCTTTACGATGGGGGGCAGCGGCTCGGGCGTGGCCCACAACCGCGAAGAGTTCGACGTCATGGTCTCGCGCGGCTTGGAGTTTTCGCCGATCCACGAGGTGCTGCTCGAAGAGTCGATCCTGGGCTGGAAAGAATACGAGATGGAGGTGATGCGCGACGTCGACGACAACGTCGTGATCATCTGCACGATCGAGAATTTCGACCCGGTCGGCGTCCACACCGGCGACTCGATCACCGTGGCGCCGGCCCAGACGTTGACCGACAAAGAATATCAGCGGATGCGCGACGCGTCGCTGCTGGTGATTCGCGAGATCGGCGTCGAAACCGGCGGCTCGAACATTCAATTCGCAACCGACCCGACCAACGGGCGGATGATCGTCATCGAGATGAATCCGCGCGTCAGCCGCAGCAGCGCCCTGGCCAGCAAGGCGACCGGTTTTCCCATCGCCAAAATCGCCGCCAAATTGGCCGTCGGTTATCGGCTGCACGAATTGTCGAACGACATCACTCGCGAGACCAAGGCCTGCTTCGAGCCGACGATCGACTATGTGGTGACGAAGATTCCGCGGTTCGCCTTCGAGAAATTCCCCGAGGCCGACGCCAAGCTGACGACCCAGATGAAGAGCGTCGGCGAGACGATGGCCATCGGCCGCACGTTCAAGGAATCGTTTCAAAAAGCGCTGCGCGGTTTGGAAGTCGGCAGCTTTGGCTTTGGCTGCGACGCCAAGGACTTGTGGGGGACGATTCAACAGCCGTCGCGCGAGGAGATTCGCGCCAAGCTGGCCACGCCCGGCTCGGAACGCGTCTGGTATCTGCGTTATGCGTTCAAGCTGGGGATGACGATCGACGAGATTTACTCGCTGACCTGGATCGACCCCTGGTTCCTGGACAACTTGCAGCAACTCGTCGAGTGCGAAGAAGAACTGCGCCGCGTGCCGGGCTTGGCCGAAGTCGGCACCGAGCTGCTGCGCAAGGCCAAGCGGTTTGGCTTCTCGGATCGGCAGCTTTCGACCCTTTGGCACACCACCGACATGGCCGTGCGCGCCGAGCGCAAGAAGCGCGGCATCATCGCCACGTTCAAGTCGGTCGACACCTGCGCCGCCGAGTTTCAGGCCTACACCCCCTACTTCTACTCGACCTACGAGGACGAGGACGAAACACCCGCCAAGCCGGCCGACACCAAGCGAGTGATTATTCTCGGCGGCGGCCCGAACCGCATCGGGCAAGGGATCGAGTTCGACTATTGCTGCTGCCACGCCAGCTTTGCCCTCCGCGAGCTGGGCATTGAAAGCGTGATGATCAACAGCAATCCCGAAACGGTCAGCACCGACTACGACACCAGCGATCTTCTGTTCTTCGAGCCGCTGACGACCGAGGACGTATTGAACGTCTGCGACCGCGTGCAGCCGGACGGCGTGATCGTGCAGTTCGGCGGCCAGACGCCGTTGAATCTGGCCCGGGCGCTGGCCACGGCCGGCGTGCCGATCATCGGCACCAGCGTCGACACCATCGAAGACGCCGAAGATCGCGAGAAGTTCCAGCAGTTGCTCCACCGCCTGGGCCTGAAGCAGCCCCCCAGCGGCATCGCCCGCACCATGGAAGAAGCGCGCCAGGAAGTCCTGCGCGTCGGCTTCCCGTGCCTGGTCCGGCCGAGCTTCGTGCTGGGGGGCCGGGCGATGGAGATTTGCTACGATCATTCGCAATTCGAGCGCTACGTCGCCGAGGCGTTCGTCGTCGCCCAGGGGCAGCCGGTCCTGATCGATCAATTCCTCGAGGACGCCATCGAAGTCGACGTCGACGCCATCGCCGACGGCCAGCGCTGCATCGTGGCCGGCGTGATGGAACACATCGAAGAAGCCGGCGTTCACTCGGGGGATTCGGCCTGCGCCATTCCGCCGTTCAGCCTGCCCGGCCCGGTCGTTTCGGAAATTCGCGAAGCGACGATCCGCCTGGCGACGGCCCTGAAAGTGCGCGGGCTGATGAACGTGCAATACGCCGTCAAGAAAGAAAACGGCCACGACAATGTCTATGTCCTGGAGGTGAACCCGCGGGCCAGCCGCACCTCGCCCTTCGTCAGCAAGGCGACGGGCATGGCGTTGGCCAAGGTGGCGGCCAAGGTGATGGTCGGCGTCTCACTGGCCGATCAAGGGATCGACTCTGATCCGATCCCCAGCCACGTCTCGGTCAAGGAAAGCGTCTTCCCGTTCATCAAGTTCGTGGGGGTCGACATCGTGCTGGGCCCCGAGATGAAATCGACGGGCGAGGTGATGGGCGTCAGCGAGCGGTTCAGCATCGCTTTTGCTAAAAGCCAGTTGGCCGCCGGCGTGGTCTTGCCGACCGAAGGAAACATCTTCATCAGCCTGGCTTCGACGTCAAAGAAGCACGCCGTCCGCTTGGGACGCCACCTGATCGATCTGGGCTTTCAGTTGCTGGCCACCGAGGGAACGGCTCGGGCGATGCGCGACGCCGGCATCGAGGTGCAAGAGCTGAAGAAGCTGCAGGAAGGGCACCCGAACTTGCTCGACTACCTGATCGACGGCAAGGTGCAGATGATCATCAACACCCCCAGCGGCAAGGGGGCCCGCACCGACGAAGGAAAGATTCGGGCGGCGTCGGTATCGCACGGCGTGCCGTGCATCACCACGATCCAAGCGGCCGACGCCGTGATCTGGGCGATGGAAGCCTTGCGCCAAGAAGAATTGACCGTGCAAGCGTTACAAGATCGGTTCCCCGTGGCGGCGCAGTAGCGCGGGGAAGCGGTTTAGTTCGGCTTTTGTCCAAAGCGAAACGGTTGATTAGGTCTGTTGTGCCGGTGGGAATATGCCCTAG
Organism: Planctomycetota bacterium; assembly: GCA_018242585.1. Classification (NCBI taxonomy): domain Bacteria; kingdom Pseudomonadati; phylum Planctomycetota; species Planctomycetota bacterium. The sequence continues at coordinate 85,672 of JAFEBQ010000040.1, read as the reverse complement.
TCAAGTCGTTAGAGTCCTAATTCTTGGACCTCCGCGATTCGGGGCGAAATCAACTCATTCGCACTGTTCATCGAGGCCGTCGTTGTGTTAGCGACGCAGTCGCCTTCGCCGATGCTTCAGCGACCCGTCCAAGTGCTTGAGTGTATTTCCACAATGTTTGCAGCAGCGGTGGTCTGCAAGCTTGCGCTTATTTGTTACGTACACGGCGGGCGTAACGATCTCTTCTCGGTCATCGAAATCGCCGCCCAGCAGCTCTCCTGTTATGCGAACACCGAGATACGTAACTACCCCTGCCGGGATCGACAAAAACTTGCCCAAAGGGCCGCCTCCGAAAAACAACAATGCGCCTGTGGACACGCCAGTCGCAGTTGCTCCTCGGTCCCCCATCCAACCGTGGATCTTTCTTGTCTTCGCAGGTTCTGAAATCCTGCGTTCGTCACAGTATTGAGCAACCATTTTCGTGCATTTGGAGCACACTAGCTTGCCATGCTCCAAGCATTCTTTGTGTCTGCACTCAAACCCTGGCTCATCGCGCGAAAGTCCTCGGTGGCAAATGTGGCAAAAAAATAGGCCGCAATTAGTGCAGTGGAACGCGCTTTTGTCGACCAGCCACGCACATGCTGGGCACTTCTCTTCAAGCAGCGCGTTCTTGCCGCGTTTTTTTGTGCGGATTGATTTCGTTTTTATTGCGATGTTATTCATCCGTAAATACTCCAATGTTGCGTGGACTGCGAGTTACGATTGATCAGAACGTCTTGGTTTGCGGCGTCTAGATGGTCGCCGCCCCTTCTTCGAAGCTTTCGTTGAATCCGGTGCCAACTCCTGAGACGGTTGCAATTGTGGTTGCGGATCGAACGCCTTCCGCAAAAGATTCATGGTCGCGCCGATCAAACTGAGACCGTAAGCACTACATCCAATCGTGCCTGTGGGAATTGCGGCAAAAGCCGACGCAATCGCTGCAAGAGCGAATTCCCCGCCTTGCTTCGCAAGAGTTTGCTTTATGGTCGCGATTTCCTCTGCAGACGCATGCTCATAAAATTCCAGTCGTTTAGTAGCTTCTCGAGAGAGAGGCTTGCTATTGCGTTTGCTTTCCCACCTCGCGATGGTTGGCTGCTCGACGGAAAGTAAAATCGCAAACTCGCGCTGAGTAATATCGAGCTTTTCTCTTATTGTTCTGATGCGATTGGCGGTAAACGATGCATCGGACATAGAATACTCCAATGGCTTTTGATACGCCAAGTCACAACGCACAATAGAACCCATAATATATCTCGTGTCGATTGTTTTGCAAGTAGCGAGCTAAGTCTCGGGTGGTGCCGATGGCTTGTCCATCGGTGTTGCGAAGCATCAAGAAACATTGATCGCCCCGTCGCATAGCCCCAACAAGTCCCAGCCGCGGCCCGAGTTTCCTGCAGCCCTTGGCCGCTCAGGTGTATTCGCCTGGGCTGCCTATGTTACGCCAAATCCCCCGCCCCGATCTACCTGGTCGTTTCCTAACTGCCGTTGGAGCTTGCGGCCTGCCAGCGTAAATTACCGCTCGCAGATTGTTGGCGCAGCCGCTGCGCCCTCGCTCACGCTAGCAAGGATGCGATGCATGAACGTTCGCTGGCACGTCCCGTGTCTGTACCTGGTATCGGCCCTGGTCTATTTCACCTGCCTGGGGAGCACCACGTTCTGGGACGAGGACGAAACGATCTACGGCACCATCGTGCATGAGATGCGCGAGCGGGGCGACGTGATCGTGCCGACGTTCAATGCCCGTCCGGCTACCGACAAGCCGCCGTTGTTCTACTGGCTGTGCATGGCCTCGTGCCAGGCCTTGGGCGAGAACGAGTTCGCCATGCGGCTCGTGTCGGCGCTGTGCGCTTTGGCGACGACCCTGTTGATGTACGACCTAGGCAAACGGTTGTACAACGCTCGGGCGTCGTTCTGGGGGGCGCTCGCGCTGTTGGGAAGCTTAAACTGGGCGCTGTCGGCGCGAGCGGCGACGATCGACGCGCTGTTGGTGCTGTTGTGCGCCTTGACGATGTACGTGTTCTATCGCGCCGGCGGGTTGACCCAGGCGGCGATTTCCTGGCGGGCGAGCGCCCTGATGTACGGCGTGATGGGCGTCGCCACTTTGGCCAAGGGGCCGGTCGGGTTCGTGCTGCCGACGCTGGCGCTGATGATCCTGAAGCTCTGGCAGCGCGCCGCCGATGACAATGCCGCGCCGCGGAATTGGCGCGCACGCATCGTGGCGCTGCTGAAGGCCGTTTCGCCGGCCCGCGTGTGGAGCGTCGGCTGGGCGCTTAGGCCGTTGACGGCCATTGGCATGATCGTACTGGTGGCCGGGCCGTGGTTCGTCTTGGTGGGCATCGCCACTGACGGTGCCTGGCTACGGGGCTTTTTCGGCGAACACAATTTTCAGCGCTTCGTGTCCCCCAATTACAACCACTCGGGCTCGGTGTTTTATCACCTGATCGGCGTGATGGTCGGGATGTTCCCCTGGTCGATTCTGTTGCCGCTGGCCCTGGTGCGCCAGGCAGGTCGCGTGGCCCGGCGCGACGTGGCCCGCGGGGCCGATATGTTCCTGCTGAGTTGGGCCGCCGCGTACGTGGTCTTCTTTTCGTTGTCGAGCACCAAGTTGCCCAATTACGTGCTGCCGGCCTATTTGCCGCTGGCCCTGACGATTGGCGTGCTGGTCGATCGCTGGCTGGGGCAAGCGGCCGAGGTGGATTTGGCCTGGAAGCGATTCGGCATGCACGCCCTGGCGATTGGCGGGGCGGTGTTTTGCGTGGTCCTGCTGGGCGTGGCTCAGGTGGTGATGAAGACCGATTACCAGATTGCGCTCGTCGGCTTGATTCCCGTGGCCGGCGGGTTGATTGCCTTTGAACTGTGTACCCGCAAGTACCAGCAAGCAGGCCTGGCGGTGTTCGCCGTGGCGTCGACGTTGTTTATCATCGTGGCGTTCACGTTCGTAGCCCAGACCGTCAATCGCCATCACACCGGCCCGCAGCTTGCTCGCGATTGGCGCGCGGCGGCCGGCCCCGAGGCCAAACTGGTCGCCTTCCGGCACCTGGATTCGAGCCACGTCTATTACGCGGGGAGCCAGATACCCGAGTATTTCACGGTGCCCGAGATCGTGCAGTATCTGGCCGAGCACCCGGGCGCGTACGTGCTGACCAAGGAAGAAGAAGCCGACGCCATTGCCGTGGCCCTCCCCGAGGGGATGCGCGTCGTCGACCGCCGCCGGCGGTTTCTGCGCCCGGGCGAGTTGGTGTTGTTCGGGCCTGAGAAAGATACGAGCGTGCGAGCGGCGACAGCGAGCACGGCGCGACGGTGAGCGGGTCTTCCAACCCTCGCCCCTTGCGGGAGCCGCAGTCTCGCGCGGCATGAAGGCAACCCTTCTCCCACCGGGAGAAGGTGGCGGCGGTAGCCGACGGATGAGGGTCCACGTGGCCCGATGTCATGCTTTCCACTTGGTCGACGTTGACCCTCATCCGGCCTTCGGCCACCTTCTCCCGGAGGGAGAAGGGTTAGCGCGCGCTCGGTGATTATGGTGGATAGCGTGGGCGTCTTACGACGCAGCGCTGGTCGCTGGCAGCGTCTCGCGGCTGCTCCGATCGTCGTCGCCACGGGAGCCGAGGACCGCGATCACGGCTTCGACGAGCATCAGCGCCGCCAGGGCCAGCAGCACCAGCCCGATCCAAGGGATTGGATCGCTGGGGGCGACGAACGCGCCGTCGACGCGGAATTGCCGCCAGGTCATGTCGTACAGGGCCCAGGTGCTCATCGTGTACATGAACGCGGCCGGCAGACCCGTCACCAGCCAAACCCAAGCGGCCCGGCGCGTGCGCCAGAGCCAAACGGTGATGCCCATCAAGGTCAGCGCCGCCAGCAACTGATTGCTCGCCCCGAACAGATCCCAGAACAAGCGCCAGACCGGCTGCGGCGAATCGCTGGGATGACGCAGCAGGAAGAAGACCGGAATGCCGGCCGTCAGCCCGGTGCCCAGCCAGCGGCCCACGCTCCCTTGCATGCCCGTCAGTTCCTGGATGATGTACCGGCCCAGTCGCGTGCAAACATCGAGCGTGTCGTAGACGAAGGTGGTGAACGCCATCAGGGCGAACGAAATGCCGAACGCCTTGGGGATGTACATCACCGAAACGAAATTGCCGATGCCTTGCGAGTAGATATGATCGGGCGACGGCTTGGCGCCGCCCAACTCGGGCGCGCCCTGAGCGAACATCATCACGCAGCACAACGACACAATGGCCACCATCGCTTCGAGCAGCATGGCCCCATAGCCGATCGTTCGCGCGTCGGTCTCGCGCGAGAGCTGCTTGCTGGTCGTGCCCGAGGCAATCAGCGAGTGAAAGCCCGAGCAAGCCCCGCAGGCGATGGTGATGAACAGAATCGGGAAGATGCTGCGGGTTTCTCCCTTGGCGTTCAGTACGTCCCAACCCAGGAAAGCCGGATATTTGATCTCGTTGCCGCCGGCGATCAGGCCAATCGCCCCAGCCGCTAGCGCCACGTACAGGAAGTAGCCGCCCAGGTGCCCGCGCGGCTGCAGCAGCGCCCAGACCGGCACGACGGCGGCAATCAGGCAGTAGAACAACAGCGCGACGTCCCACACCTTGTGAGCCACGGCGGGCTGGACGTTCAAGATGGCTGTCAGGTCAAAGGGGATTTGCTGACCCGCCCAGATCGCCACGCCGACCAGCGGCAAGAAGATGACCGTGGCCAGGTTGAGCGAGAGCTTCGTGTAACGGAGCAGCAAGCCCATGATGACCGGCAGCACCAGATAGAACATCGACGAGGTGGCGATACCGGCGCCGCGCACGGTGACGCCGTTCTCGATCACCTGGTCGCGGATGAACGCCGAGGCCGTGATGTCGGTGAAGGCGACAATGATGTAGATCAGCGCAATCCAAACGAACAATAGGAACAGCACGTACGAGCGCTGGCTCATGTGGTCGCGGACCACTTCGGCGATCGAGCGAGCCTTGTGACGAATCGAGGCGGTCAGCGCCGCCATGTCATGCACGCCGCCGATGAAGATCGAGCCAACCAAGATCCAACACAGGGCCGGCACCCAGCCGAACATCAAGCCCGCCAGAATCGGCCCCACGACCGGCCCCGCGGCCGCGATGGCCGAGAAGTGTTGCGAGAGCAGAAACTTCGGCTCGATCGGCTCGTAGTCGACGTCATCGCGCAGCTCGACCGCCGGCGTCGGGCGCGTGGCGTCCAGCTTGAACAGCCGCGTCAACAATCGGCCGTAGGTGAAGTAAGCGACCGTCAAGATGACAGCCGACGAGACGACAACGACGAGCATATTCATGACAGGTGCCTCGGTCTGTATCGAACCCTTCTCCCCCGGGGAGAAGGTGGTGAGCGCAGCGAACCGGATGAGGGTCACGCCGCAATCTCGTGCGACGTCTTCACCCTTCCCCCTGCCCCTCCCTGAAAGGGAGGGGTGTTTATCTATCAGCTCGCAACGCGCCTAGTTAATGGTGACCATCACGCGACGGGATCGATTACTTCTTTCCGTCCTGTTTTTCGATTTTAGCCCAACTGTCACGCAATGACACGATCCGGTTGAAGATCAACGCCCCGGGCTGGGAATCGACCGAATCGAGCCAGAAATAGCCCAGTCGCTCGAACTGGTAGCGCTCTGCCGGGCTGGCCTGAGCCAGGCTGGGTTCCAACTTGCAACCCTTCAAGACCACCAGCGACTCGGGATTCAGGTTCTGCTTGTAATCGACCCCGGCCGGCACATCCTCGGGATGCGGCTCGCGGAACAGGTGGTCGTACTGCCGCACTTCGGCGTCAATGGCATGGGCGGCCGAAACCCAGTGGATGGTCCCCTGCACCTTGCGGCCGTCGGGGGCGTTGCCGCCGCGCGTGGCCGGGTCGTAGGTGCAGCGCAGCTCGACGACCTTGCCCGACGAGTCCTTGACCACTTCGTTGCAGGTGATGAAGTAGCCCCACCGCAGGCGGACTTCGCGCCCCGGCGCCAGTCGGAAGAACTTCTTGGGCGCTTCCTCGCGGAAGTCGTCCTGCTCGACGTAGATCGTGCCCGAGAACGGCACCTGCCGCGTGCCGGCGCTGGGATCTTCGGGGTTGTTCACCGCGTCCAGGGTTTCGACCTGCCCGGCCGGGTAGTTGGTGATGGTGACCTTCAACGGGTTCAATACGGCCATCACGCGCGGGGCGCGTTTGTTGAGGTCTTCGCGCACACAGTTTTCGAGCACCGCCAGATCGATCACACCGTCTTGCTTGGTGACGCCGATCTGGGCACAGAACGCGCGGATCGCCTCGGGCGGATAGCCGCGACGACGAATGCCGGCAATCGTCGGCATCCGCGGATCGTCCCAGCCACGGACGAAGTTCCCTTTGACCAGTTCGAGCAGCTTCCGCTTGCTCATCACCGTGTAGGTCAGGTTCAAGCGGGCGAACTCAATCTGTTGCGGCTTGTAGAGCCCGAGCGCGTCGATGTACCACTCGTACAACGGGCGATGGTTCTCGAACTCGAGCGTGCAGATCGAGTGAGTGATCTTCTCGAGCGAGTCGCTCTGGCCGTGCGCCCAGTCGTACATGGCATAGATGCACCACTCGTCGCCAGTCCGGTGGTGATGGGCGTGCAAAATGCGGTACATCACCGGATCGCGCATGTTCAAGTTCGGCGACGCCATGTCGATCTTGGCGCGCAGCGTCCGCGAGCCATCAGGGAACTCCCCTTTCTTCATCCGCTCGAACAGGTTCAGGCTTTCAGCCACCGGGCGATCGCGGTACGGGCTGTTCTTGCCTGGCTCGGTCAGGGTGCCGCGATGCTCGCGAATCTGGTCGCCGGTCAGGTCACAGACATACGCCTTGCCCGCCTTGATCAGTTGGACGGCCCAATCGTAAAGCTGCTGGAAGTAGTCGCTGGCGTAGTAGAGCCCGTCCCATTCAAAGCCCAGCCAGCGGACGTCGGCCATGATCGACTCGACGTATTCGACTTCTTCCTTGGTCGGATTGGTGTCGTCGAAACGCAAATTGCACTTGCCGCCGTAATCGCGGGCAATGCCAAAGTTCAGGCAGATGCTCTTGGCATGGCCAATGTGCAGATAGCCGTTCGGCTCGGGCGGAAACCGCGTGTGGACGCGCCCCTGAAAGCGGCCGCTGGCGTTGTGCTCGTTGACGATCGTCCGAATAAAGTCGACCGACTGCGGACGCGCCGATTCTTCCGTGCTCATCGTGTAGCTATCCTCGGTCCTTTTCTAAGAGCGAACCGCTCCCAACTTGTCGAGCGTGGCGTCGATGCGGGCGAGCGCCTTGTCGCGCCCCAAGATCGCCAGACAGTCGTAAATGCCCGGGCCGATCGCTTGTCCCGTCGTCGCTAATCGCAACGAGTGAACCATGTCGCCGATCTTCTTTCCTTCGCGGGCCAGGAACTCGTGCATCGCGTGTTCCAGCGTCGGCGTGTCGAACGGCTGGACCTCGGCGATTGCGTCGCGGAACTTGCGCAGCAGGGCTTGCGCCTCGGGCGAGCCCAAGCGTTGTTGCAGGGCCGCTTCGTCGTATTCCAGTTCATCGGTCAGAAACAACTTACCGTAGAACAGAATGTCCCCCGAGACCTTCAACCGGTCGCCGGCCGCCGTGACGATTTGCGTCAACAACGGCCCGACGCTGCACGGCGGCGGATCGCTGACATAGCCGGCCCGCTGCAAAAACGGCAGCATTTTGGCGACCTTCTGCTTGATCGGCAATTGCTGATAGTAATGGTCCTGGAACGATTGCAGCTTCTTGGGGTCAAAGCTGGCCGGCGCCTTGTTCACCCGCTCGAGCGAAAAGTTGTCAACCATTTGCTGCCGAGTCAGGAACTCGGTCTTGTCGTCCAGCGACCAGCCCAGCAGCATCAGGTAGTTGATAATCGCATCGGGCAGATAGCCCACCTGCTCGTAGAAGTCGACAATCACCGGGTTGAACGTCTCGGCCGACGGGGACAGCCCGAGCGCCCGCGCGATGGCCTGCCCGTGTTCGTTCACTTGGGCAAAGTCACGGTTCTTCAGATACTTGTCGAGCTTCCGCTTGCTGAGCTTGTTCTTGCTGCCCGGCTCGGCCACGTAGGGGAGGTGTGCGTAGACGGGCAACGGATAGCCCAGCGACTGGGCGATGAACACTTGCCGCGGCGTGTTCGACAGGTGCTCCTCGGCTCGAATCACGTGCGAGATCTGAAAGTCAAAGTCGTCGACCACGCTGGCCAGGTGATACAGGCAACTGCCGTCGGCGCGCTGAACGACGTGATCTTGCTCGTTGGTCCACTCGAACGACACCTGGCCGCGAATCTGGTCGTCAATCACCAGTGTGCCTTCACGCGGCATCTTCAGTCGCACGACGCCCGAGCGCCCTTCGTTCTCGAACCGTTGGGCCGCGGCCTCGGTCTCGGCCATCCAGCGGCGGCTGTAGACGAAGGATCGCTTCTCCTTTTCGGCGGCTTCGCGCTCGGCTTGCACCTCGGCCGGCGTGGCAAAGTCGCGATAGGCGTGCCCCGAGGCGAGCAGTTTGGCCACGGCCGCCTGGTACTGGTCGGTGCGTTGTGACTGGAAATACGGGGCGTGAGGGCCGTCAACCTCGGGGCCTTCGTCCCAGTCGATGCCCAGCCAGCGAAAGCCGTGCAGAATGGGGGCGAGGGCGGCTTCGACGTTACGCTGCTGATCGGTGTCGTCAATGCGCAACAGGAACTGGCCGCCGTGTTTGCGCGCGAACAGCCAGTTGAACAAGGCCGTGCGCACCCCCCCGATGTGCAAATAACCAGTCGGGCTCGGGGCAAACCGCGTGCGTGCCATTGATGTCCTTCAGTGCAATGACTGCCAAAGGCAATCGGAAACACCCCTCCCTTCCAGGGAGGGGCTAGGGGAGGGTGGAGACGTTATTGGCCGAGAACGCCTCTACCCTCACCCGCTCACTTCGTTCGCGACCTCTCCCTGAAAGGGAGAGGTGTCAGGCAGCCGCGATGATACCGCAATGCCCGCCGTTTTGTCAGCAGGGTGGAAGCTATCAGTCGCTTCTCCGAAATAAACGGGTGCCATGCTCAAACTTCTTGTTTGAGCATGCGAAGCGCGAAATCGGCATGCTCAAGCCTTAAGGGCTTGAGCATGGCACCCAAATTAATTGCTGATAAGGCGAGTTACTCTTCCTCGGCTTCGAGTTCCTTGCGCGCCTCGGCCAGGAGCTTCCGCTTGGCGTCGTCCACCTTGGGCGCCGTCAGCCCCAGCGAATTGATCCCGCGACTGATGATGGCCGCGACCAGCGCGCGGCTGACCCACTTGTGATCGGCGGGAATCACGTGCCAGGGGGCGTCCTTGCTGCTGGTGGCGCTCAGACAGTCCTCGTAGGCGTTGGTGTACTGGTCCCAGTACTGCCGTTCCTTGAGATCGGCCGGCGAGAACTTCCAATGTTTGTCCGGATTGTCGAGCCGCTCGAGGAATCGCTTGCGCTGCTCTTCCTTGGACAGGTTCAGAAAGAACTTGAAAATCTTCGTCCCGTTGCGGATCAGGTGCCGCTCAAAGGCGTTGATGTCTTCGTAGCGGGCTTGCCAGAACTCTTTGTTCGGCTTGGCGGCGGGAATTCGCTGGGCGGTGACCAGTTTGGGGTGGACCTTCACGACCAGCACTTCTTCGTAGTACGAGCGGTTGAAAATGCCGATTCGCCCGCGCTCGGGCAAAAAGCGCGAGTACCGCCAGAGGAAGTTATGGTCCAACTCCTCGGCCGAAGGGTGCTTGAAGCTGGCTACTTCGCAACCCTGAGGGTTGACCCCTGACATCACGTGCTTGATCGTGCCGTCCTTGCCGGCCGCGTCCATGGCCTGGAGCACGATCAAGACGCTATACGTGTCCGAGGCGTAGAGCAACTCCTGCGCGCTAGCCAGCGCGTCGACCTTCTCGGTCAGGAGCTCCTTGGCTGTCGCCTTGCGGTCGGCCTTGGGAATCTTCTTGTCGCCGGCCCAACTGGGGTCGTATTCCTTGAGCGCAATCTTCTTGCCGGGCGGCACACGGCAGGCCGAGATCAGATCTTCAATCGTCTTCACGCGCGGAACCTCACCAGAGTGACAAAACAATGGGTGCAGGCCCAGGCTAAGTCCCCCGTCGCGCCAAATCAAGACAGCGATCCACGCGTGCCGAGGGCCATTTCCGCAACGACTTAGGCGCATCAACCGCCGCGACGGGGCATAATTCCGTCTGGCAAAGGCTAGGCAGGGCCCGTTGGTTCTACTAAAAGTGAATACAGTTTTGCTCCCGCCCGCCTGCTCCCCTCCCCCACTACTTCTCGGCTCGTCGAGGTGCTCGATGGTTGCGTCGCGCTGGTTCCCGGTCTCGCAAATCACTGTAGCGTCGTCCGCCCTAGCGGGAGTGCTTGCCGCTGCGGTCGTTTGCACCTCGGCAGTTGCTGCCGAGCCGGCCGCCAAGCCCGCCCCTCCGGCCGCGCCCGAAGCAGTCGATAACCAGGACTTTTCGGCCGAGTTGCCCCGCCTGGCCCCGGTCGAGCCGGCCGACGCGATCAAGACGTTTCAACTCAAATCCGAGGTTCGCATCGAGCAAGTCGTCGCCGAGCCGCTGATTGCCAGCCCCGTGGCCGTCGCCTGGGACGAGAACTGCAACCTGTACGTCTGCGAAATGCGCGGCTACAGCGAAAAGCGCGACGAGAAGCTGTCGCGCATTCGCTGTTTGCACGACGACAACGGCGACGGGCGCTATGATCGGGCCGAAGTGTTCGCCGACAATCTGCTCTGGCCGACGGCGTTGGCCTGCTGGGACGGCGGGCTGTTCGTCGGCGACGCGCCGAACATTTACTACCTGAAAGACACCGACGGCGACGGCCGCGCCGACCGGCGCGAAGTGGTTTACACCGGCTTCGCGGTCACCAATGTGCAAGGGTTGCTGAACACGTTCCTGTGGACGTTCGACAACCGGATTCACGGCTCGGCCAGCAGCACCGGCGGCGAGATCACCCGGCCAGACGATCCCAAGTTCAAGGCGTTGAACCTGCGGGGACGTGATTTTGACTTCGATCCGCGCACACGCGACATCCGCGCCACCAGCGGCGGCGCGCAGCACGGAATGTCGTTCGATAACTTCGGCACGAAATTCGTTTCGTCCAATAGCGACCATATTCAGCAAGTGATGTTCGAGGACCGCTACGCCTCGCGGAACCCGTACCTGAGCGTGCCGAGCGCGCGGGTCTCGGTCGCCGCCGATGGTCCGCAGGCCGAAGTTTATCGGGCCAGTCCGGTCGAGCCGTGGCGCGTGGTGCGCACTCGGTTGCGCGTCTCGGGCGCTGTGAAGGGGGCCGTCGAAGGGGGCGGCCGGGCGGCGGGCTACTTCACCGGCGCGACGGGAGTGACGATCTACCGCGGCAGCATTCTGCCACCCGAGTTCGCTGGGCTGGCCATTGTGGCCGACGTCGGCAGCAACCTGGTCCATCGCAAGCGGCTCAGCCTCGAAGGGCTGCAATACAAAGCCGAGCGCATGGACCAGCAGAGCGAGTTGCTGACGTCGACCGACATTTGGTTTCGCCCCGTGCAATTCACCAACGGGCCCGAAGGGGCGCTGTATGTGATCGACATGTACCGCGAAATGATCGAGCACCCCGGCTCGATTCCCGAAGTGATCAAGAAGCATCTCGACACCAGCAGCGGCCAGGACCGCGGCCGGCTCTATCGAATTGTCCCGCCCGGCTTTAAGCCCGGGCCGCTCCCCAAGTTGGGCAAAGCGACGACCAACGAGTTGGTGAACTTGCTGGCGCACAAGAACGCCTGGCATCGCGAGACGGCGGCGCGGCTGCTCTATGAGCGGCAAGATAAGCAGGCCAGCCTGATGATCATCGCGTCATTGTTTGTCTCGGAAGACCCGGTTTACTCGATCCAGGGGATGTACACGCTGGCCGGGCTCGATCGGCTCGATCCATTCATTCTGATCAGCGGCATGATCAACAAGAACGAGCATGTCCGCCGGCATGCGATTCGCCTGTCGGAGGCGAAGTTCGCCAAGTCGCCCGAGTTGGCGGCCGCTATCCTGAAACTAGTTGACGACCCGAGCATGCTGGTGCGTTATCAATTGGCGTTCACGCTGGGCTATCTGCCAGCGACCGAGCGACGCGGGCCGCTGACCCAGTTGGCCAAGCGCGACGGTGGCGACCGCTGGATGCGAGTGGCGATTCAAAGTTCGTTGGCTGACGACGCCGCGCCGGTGCTGGCTGACTTGCTGGCCGACGCCGAGGTGCGCCAATCGACCGCCATTCGGCCCTTGCTGATCTCGCTGGCTACCCAGGTTTCGCGACGCAATCGGGCCGACGAGGTGGCGCTGGTCGCGAACGCTTTAAAGGCGGTTCCAGCGGGCGAACTGGCGATTGGCAAGGTGATTGCCCGCGGCATGATGGACGGTCGGGGCGGCGAAGCCCGCCGGCAGTTATTCGGCTCGGACGGCTCGACGCCTCTGATCGACATGCGCTCGACGCTGGCCGCCGCCTCGACGACGGCGCTTGATGCCAAGCTGGCGCTGGCCAAGCGGACCGAGGCGATCTCCTGGTTCTCGATGGGCGAACTGAGCGCGGCCCTGGCTATCGCGCCGCAACTGCTCGACAGTAAGCAACCTGCTGAAGTGCAGTTGGCGATGATCTCGGCCCTGGATGAGTTTCGCGAAGGGGAAGTCGCGCGGCCGGTGATCGCGCAATGGTCGGCCCTGAGTCCGCGCGTCAAATCGGCGGCGCTCGATATGCTGATGACGCGATCGGATCGTGTCGGCCTGCTGCTCGATGCGGTCGAGGCCGAGCAGTTCCCGGCGCACGAGATCGATCCAGCCCACGCGGCTCGCTTGATGAGCGGCAACGACCCGCGCAAGCGTCCCAAGGCGCAGCAGTTGTTAAGCGCCACCAAGGTCGCGCGCCGGCAGGACGTAGTCGACGCCTACCGTGGCGTGTTGAAAATGTCGGGCGATCCGGCCCGCGGCAAGCTGGTGTTCGGCAAGATCTGCGCCACGTGCCATCGTGCCGAGAACGTCGGCTTTGAAATCGGGCCAAACTTGTCGACGATGAAGTCGCGCGGGCCCGAGGCGATTCTGCTCAACGTCTTGGACCCCAGCCGCGAAGTGAACCCGCAGTTCGTGAACTACGTCTGCTTGACGACCGATGGACGGTCGCTGGCGGGCATGTTGGCCTCGGAAACCGCCACGAGCGTCACGCTGAAGCGGGCCGAGAATCAACAGGACACCGTGCTGCGGATCGACATCGACGAACTGCGCGGCACCGGCGCATCGATCATGCCCGAGGGGCTGGAAAAGCAGATCGACCAGCAATCAATGGCCGACGTGATCGCGTACATCATGCAGTTGCCGTAAGGCGGCAAACCGCCGACGCCTTTACCCTCGCCCCTTGCGGGAGAGGGTCGTTCGCGTAGCGAGCGGGGTGAGGGGTAAGCCACAAGCTCGCGCGAGTACCCACTTCATCACCCAGCATCCGGCCTTCGGCCACCTTCTCTCACAAGGGGAGAAGGGCTGATTTCGAGTCGGTGATGAATTTGAGCTGAAAGACGTCGGCTCTTGCTTCGCACTCTTCAAAGCAGCGCTCAGCTCGCGCCGAGCAGCGACTTGGCTTCCGCCACCACGTGGTCGGCCGTGATGCCGAAGTGCTTGTACAGCGTGCCGGCCGGGCCGCTGGCCCCGTAGCCGTGCATGCCGACAAAGCGCCCCTGGCGGCCCAGGTACTTGTCCCAGCCGTGACGGATGCCCGCTTCGACGGCCACGCGCGGCGCGACGGCCGGCGGCAGGACGCTGTCGCGGTAGGCTTCATCCTGGGCGTCAAAGACTTCCCAACTGGGCATGCTCACCAGGCGAGCCGCAACACCCGCGGCGGTCAGCTTTTCGTAGGCGTCAACGGCGATAAACAACTCGCTGCCCGTGGCGATCAAGATCAGGCTGGGGGCGTTCTGCGACGCATCGGCCAGCACATAGCCGCCGCGCGAGACACCCTCGGCCGAGGCGTACTTCGTCCGGTCGAGCGTGGGCAGGTTCTGCCGCGATAGGACCATCGCCACTGGTTGGGTCTTGCTGCGCAGCGCCACACGATAGGCCTCGGCCACTTCGTTGGCGTCGCCGGGGCGCATGGTGATCAGGTTCGGAATCGCCCGCAGAGCCGACAGGTGCTCGACCGGTTGATGGGTGGGGCCGTCTTCGCCGACGCCGATCGAATCGTGGGTCAGGACATACACCACCGGCAGCTTCGAGATGGCCGACAATCGCAGCGAGGGCCGCAGGTAATCGGTAAACACGAAGAACGTCGCGCCGTAGGGACGCAGGCCGCTGAGGGCCATGCCGTTCAGCGCGGCGGCCATGCCGTGCTCGCGAATGCCCCAGTGGAAGTTTCGGCCCGCGTAGTTCTGTGCTTCGAAATCGCCCGCTTCGCCAGTAATCAGCGTCATCGTCGATGGCGCCAGGTCGGCCGAACCGCCAATGAACCAGGGGATCTTCGGGGCGATGGCGTTCAGCACCTTGCCGCCCGAGACGCGGCTGGCCATTCCCTTGGCGTCGGCGGCGAAGGGCGCGATGTTGGCGTCGAAATCAGCCGGCACGTCGCGCTTGCGCATCGCTTCCAACTCGGCGTGCAGCGCCGGGTGCTGCTTGGCATATTGCTTGTACTTGCGTTGCCAGTTCTTCTGCAGCTTGCGGCCGCGCTCGCCGACTTTCTCGTGCCATAGTTGCGTCACCTCGTCGGGGACCAGGAACTGGGCCGTCTCGGGCCAGCCGTAGGCCGCCTTGGTGAGCTTGATTTCCTCGGCCCCCAGCGGCGCGCCGTGAGCGCCATGAGTGTCTTGCTTGTTTGGCGCGCCCCAGGCGATGTGGCTGCGCACCACAATGAGGGTCGGCCCGGTCTTGGTGCGCTGAAAACGCTTATAAGCCTTCAACAGCGCCGCGGTGTCGTTGGCGTCGTCGATCTTCAGGACATTCCAGCCATAACCCTTGAAGCGCGTGGCCACGTCTTCGGTAAAGGCCAGCGAGGTGTCCCCTTCGATCGTGATCTTGTTGTCGTCGTAAATCCAGCACAGGTTCGACAGCTTCAAGTGGCCGGCGATTGAGGCCGCCTCGGCCGAGACCCCTTCCATCAGGTCGCCGTCGCTGCACAGCGCATAGACGTTGAAGTTGAACAGCTCGAAGCCGGGCTGGTTATAGCGCGCCGCCAGCCAGCGGCTGGCGATGGCCATACCGACGCTGTTGCCGCAGCCTTGGCCCAACGGGCCGGTGGTCGTTTCAACGCCAGTGGTCTCGTAGCTTTCCGGATGGCCCGGGCAGCGGAAGTGCAACTGGCGGAATTTCTTGATGTGTTCCAAGGGCACCGCCAACTCGCCGGTCGGCTTGCCATCGTGATCCAACTGCTTGACCTGGGCCAGGTGTAGCGTGGCGTACAACAGCATCGAGGCGTGGCCACACGACAGCACGAACCGGTCGCGGTTCATCCACGTGGCGTCGTCCGGGTTGTAGCGGAGCACTTCGTTCCACAGGCTGTGGGCAATCGGGGCCAGCGCCATCGGCGTGCCGGGGTGACCACTGTTCGCGGCCTCGACCCCGTCCATTGCTAGCGTGCGGATGGTGTTGATCGAAAGCTGTTCCAGATTGGTCTGCTCGCCGGTCGGAACCGACGTAACTGTGCTAGCCATAGATTGTTCCAGTGCGATAGGTAGAGTACGTGCGTGCCGGCGATGGCGCGTTTGGGAAGCGGGCGGCGTCAGAACTGATGGGTCGCCAAATCGCGCGGCCCTGCGGGCGGCGTTCAATGTAAGACTTAATGACCGATGAGTTTAGGCGTCGACCGGTTGCCCGTCAAACGGCTGCTGGGTGGGTAAGCTCACGAATGAACGGCTAACCCAAGACGAACAAGTAATCTGCCCTAGGCGACCCGATCGCCGTGGTTGGGCGCGCCGGAACCGTTTCTGTCACAAGGAGTTCAGGCAGCGGCATTCGTGCCGCGGATGGGATTCATTTGGGCCGTCCCAGGGAATAAACTACCGGTCTATGCCCCCTCAGTTGCAACTCGAAATCGACGAGCGGAACGCCGCCGACTATTTACGCTCGCAGGGGTGGATCAAGCCGGGTGAAGCGGTGCGTGTCGAGCGGTTGTCGGGGGGGGTCTCGAACGAGGTCTTCTACGTCGCGCGTCCTACGGCGCCCCACGGCGACTTTGTCTTCAAGCAGGCCCGGCCGCAACTTCGTACGGCCCTTCCCTGGTTCTCGAGCATCGAGCGCATCTGGCGCGAAGTCGACGTGATGCGCGTCTGCCGCGAGTTGGGCACCGGAGCGGCCGACGCGCGGACGACGGTCCTGACGCCGGAGATTCTGCACGAAGACCGGAGCAATTACTGCTTTGCGATGACGGCGGCGCCACGCCAGCATCGCGTCTGGAAACAAGATTTGCTCGCCGGGCGCACGGACCAGCAAATCGCCACGCGCTGCGGTCGGTTGCTGGGGCGGTTACATGCCGCCTCGTGGAGGTCGGCCGAGTTGGCCGAGCGGCTGGGGGACCGGACGTTGTTCGACGAGCTGCGGTTGGATCCGTATTATCGCACGGTCGCGCAGGCGTTTCCGGAATACGTGCCGCTGTTGAACGGACTGGTCGAATCGGTCTGGGACCATCGGCTGAGCCTGGTTCACGCCGATTTTACCCCCAAGAACCTGCTGGTCTGGGACGGCGGCTTGATGATGGTCGACTTCGAGACCGGCCACTTTGGCGACCCGGCATTCGACGTGGGGCTGTTCCTGGCCCATTTGGCGCTGAAGGCCGAATTGAAGCGTCCCGACCATGCCGCGTATTTAGAATTGATGACGAGTTTCGAGCGGGGATATCGCGAGCAGTTGTTGACGGCGGTTAGCGCCGCCGACTACGACGAATTGACGCGTCGCTCGATCCAAAACTTTGCCGGATGCACCTGGGCCCGGCTAGACGGCAAAAGCCGCGTCGAGTATCTCAACGAAGAGCCGCGACGGCAGCGGATACGAGCGTTGTGCCAGTCGCTGCTCCGTGAGCCGGTAGCCGGCTGGGCCGAAGTGCTCGCCCGCCTGAGTTAATTGATTTCCAGACATTCGATCGAGACGGAACGATGGCCAAGATTAGCGCAGTGTACGCCGCCGAAGTGTTGGACAGCCGCGGCGATCCCACCTTGGAAGTTGAAATCCGCTGCGATGACGGCAGCTCGGGTCGCGCCATCGTGCCGGCCGGCGCTAGCACCGGCAAGGCCGAAGCCCACGAGTTGCGCGACGGCGACCCGGCGCGCTATGACGGACGCGGCGTATTGCAGGCCGTGAACAATGTGCGCACGCTCATCGCGCGGGCCGTGATTGGCGCCGACCCCGTCGAGCAATTCACGATTGACAGCCGACTGTGCGAGTTGGACGCCTCGCCGCACAAGCACAAGCTCGGTGCCAATGCGCTGTTGGGAGTTTCGCTGGCGACGGCCCATGCCGCGGCCGAGTCGGCGCGGATTCCGCTTTATCGGCACATCAATTCGCTGTGGCAGCGCGTGGCCGCCGGCGCGCCGGTGTCCCAGCCGCGCATTCCGCTGCCGATGACGAACATGATTTCCGGCGGCGCGCACGCGGGCCGCAACTTGGACTTTCAAGACTTCCTGGTCATGCCCGTCGGCGCGGTCAGCTATGCCCAGGCGCTCGAGTGGATCGTTCGCGTGTCGCGTCGCTTGGGCAAGGTGTTGACCGATGCCGGTTACGAAGGACGCCTGGTCGGCGACGAAGGGGGCTACGGGCCGCGGCTGAAGAATTCGCGGCACGCGATGGAGTTGCTGGTCCGCGCGATCGAGGCCGCCCGGCTGCGTCCCGGTGAGGATGTGACCGTGGCGATCGATGTGGCCAGCACCCAGTTCTTTGACGGGACACACTACCAACTGTCCGACGAGAACAAGACCCGGCTGACCAACGCCCAAATGGTCGATCTGCTCGAACAGTTGATCGAAGAGTTTCCGCTGATTGCTAGCATCGAAGACGGCATGGCCGAGGACGACTGGGAAGGTTGGCAAATGCTGACCCGGCGGATCGGTTCGCGCGTCCGGCTGATTGGCGACGATTTGTTCGCCACGCACGAGGACCGCCTGCGCCGCGGCATCTCGTTGGGGGCGGCGAATGGCATTCTGATCAAGCCGAACCAGGTGGGGACGCTGAGCGAGACGCTGCGGACGATGCGCTTGGCACAAAGCTCGAACTACAGCCGGATTATCTCGGCCCGCAGTGGCGAAACCGAGGACACGACGATCGCCGATCTGGCGGTCGGCACGGCGACCAAGAACATCAAGATCGGCGCGATTCAACGGAGCGAGCGGCTGGCCAAATACAATCGCTTGCTTCGTATCGAGCAGGAGATTGGCGAAGATCGGATAAATTGGTGAAACTGCTCGGAATCTGAGGATTGTTCAATATGGAGCGATTTTTCGTCGATAAAAAGGACTGCCGAGAATTGCGCCCTTTCCCTGGCGTGAGCATGTTCGTAAAAACCGGCGATCGCATGTCGTTGTCGCTGGTCGAAATGGCGGCGGCGGCGGTGATTCCCCTGCATCAGCACCCCCACGATCAGATGGGGCTGATGCTCGAAGGGGAAGGCGAATTCACCATCGGCGATGAAGTGCGACAAGTACGCGCGGGCATGATGTGGAGCATTCCCGGGGGAGTGCCCCATACGATCACGGCCGGGCCCAATGGACTGCGGGCCTTGGATGCGTTTTATCCGATTCGCGAGGATTACCGGTGAAGCACAATCGACCGTTGAACCACGGATGGTTATTCGGTGCGATGATCTTGGTAGCGGCGGCGGGGTGTCGATCACCGATCGGCAGCAAGGTGCCCATCGACGCCACCGCCGGCATGTTCGATTCGGCCAAGATCGACTACTCGGTCGACGTGGCCCAATTGGGCGAGCCGATCAGCGTGGCCCATGTCGAAGGACGCGCTGTTTCGTACGAGGCGCAGCCAACCGTGCCGATGGCCGGCGCCGCCAAGGGGCGGCTGACCATCGCCTATCCCCATCCCCAAGCGCGGCCCGGCTATGCCCGGTGCCGTGTGACGTTGACGTCGCTGCCCAACGCCTCGGCCGTCAAAAGCAGCGCCGTCGAGCGGATTGCCGGCATGCTTCCCGACGTGGCCGCCAAGCGCCGTGAACAGCAGATGTTCGAAGTCTGGACGCTCGACATTCCCAAAGCCGACTTTGATCAGGCCGTGGCCATGCTGGGCGAGAGCGGTTACTTTCGCTCGGGGGCGAGCAAAGGACACGGCGTGAAAGTCGCCACGACGATTGACGGTGTCGATAGCGAGCGCGCCTGGCGACAAGTGCCCGAACTCGATGCCCTGATGCTGCGGGTACGAACCGAGGGTAGGCTTGAAGAGTACCACCGGCCCGTCACGATGGAACAACGGGGCCAAGCCGACCAGTTCGCCAGCGTGGCGGCCTATCGGAGCCAGCAGCCGGCGCTGCCGCTCGACCCGACCAAAGTCGTGCAAGGGGCGACGGCCCTGGTCTCGGCCGCGGCGGGTTATGGAATGAATCACCAGGAACTGGCTCAGTCGCCTCCGGCCGAGCCAGCGCCGGCGTTGAACTATGCCCCAGGCGGGCCGATTGGGCCGATCCCGATGTCGCGCGCTACCAACGCGGCGGCCTACGCCGGCGCGCCGGCCTACGCTGGTCAACAAGCCACGGTTACCGCACCGGCAGTCGCGCCAGGTTATTCACCTGCCTACGCAACCAGCGCGCCGTCAAAGGTAGGGAATGGGGTGTATGGTGGTGGGGCGTTCCAGGCGGCGGCAGGAACTGCGCCGGCTACTACATCACCGCAACAAAAGACTGCCTGGCGCTGGCCCTGGCAAGCACCGCCAACCGTGCGCTAATAGTAGCTGCTCGTCAAAGTCCGGAAAGCTAGACCGAGCGCCCCAACGCCTCGGCCACCTTGCGGCATAGCCGCATGGTCTCTTGAAACTGCGGCACGTTGAGCGACTGGTAACCGTCGCTCATGGCGTTCTCGGGATCCGGGTGGACCTCCAGGATCAAGCCATCGGCCCCGGCGGCGACGCTGGCCGCCGCCATTTGCGGCACCATCCAGGTGTGGCCGGTCCCGTGGCTGGGATCGACCACGATCGGCAAATGGGTCTTGGCGTGCAAATAGACCACCGACGCCAGGGGCAACGTGAAGCGAGTATGGTTCTCGAAGGTGCGAATGCCGCGCTCGCACAACATTACGTTCGGGTTGCCCCCGTCCAGGATGTACTCGGCGGCCAGCAGCAACTCTTCGAGCGTGGCGCTAGGGCCGCGCTTCAACAACACGGGCAGCGGCTGCCGGCCGACGACTTCGAGCAGCCGGTAGTTCTGCATGTTGCGAGCGCCGATCTGCAGCACGTCGGCGTATCGGCCGACCAGTTCGACGTCCTCGGTTCCCATCACTTCGGTCACAATCGCCAACCCGGTGGCGTCGCGGGCCGCGGCCAGCAGTTTGAGCCCCTCTTCCTTCAAACCCTGGAAGCTGTATGGGCTGGTGCGGGGCTTGAACGCGCCGCCGCGCAGGGCCGTGGCCCCCGCTTCCTTGACCGCCACGGCGACGTTCAGGATTTGTTCTTCGCTTTCGACCGAGCACGGCCCGGCGATGACCGAGACTCGGCTGGTGCCGATCTTCAGGCTGCGCGAGCGGATGACCGTGGTTTCCTTCTTCAACTCGCGACTGGCCATTTTGTAGGGGGCCAGGATCGGCATCACCTCGGTGACATTGGCGTCGGCCTCAAGGGTTTCTCGCATCCCGTCCACTTCGGCCCCGATGGCGGCCACGACGGTTCGCTCGACGCCGTGCAGCACGTGGGCTTTCATGCCCAGCGACTCGACACGTTTGACCGTGTGCTGAATGTCGTCGGGCGTCGCCTCTTTGCGCATCACGATGATCACGGAAAGCCTCCTTCGACCTGAATGTGCGATTGCCGGGCACAGTGTAGCAGCGCGCACGCAATCAAGCCTAGGTTACTGCGGGCGCGGAGAACGCGGAAATGGGGCCTGAATTGGCGCGCCTAACCACGATCAAGACTAGGAAATTCGACCACGACGACACGACGGTCACGACGTCGGAACAAGAAAGAGGGAAAGGCTGCCGCGAACCACAATTCAAGCGGTCTAACCGGGCGGGGACTTGTGGTGCGAAGGCTGCCCACTCGTCGCATTACGTCGTGACCGTCGTGTCGTCGTGGTCGATTGCTGCCTTCCGTGAAAACTGACAACCGGAAGAGGGCTAGCCCGGCGATTCTTGGGGCGTTGGCTCTTCGCCGGCGCGGCGCATCTTGGCCCGGGCTCGGCTGAGCATCGGCCCGACGGTGTTTTCGGGAATGCCCGTGGCGGCGCTGATCTCCTGGTAAGTTTTTTCTTCCAGGTGGTAAAGCCGGACCACGTCGGCCTCGGTCCCCGTCAACTCGTCGAGCAGGCGATCGACTTCCTCGCGGTTCTCGATGCGGGCTTCGGCCGCGGCGCCCGGTTCGACAGCCTCGACATTGCTCAAGCGGGCCAGCGACTTGCGTTGCAAGATTTCGCGGACCACGACTCGCCGTGAGACGACGGTCAAATAGGTGGCCAGACTGCACGTGCCGCGGAAGTGACGCAGCACGGCGAAGTCGTCGCGGACAATCGTCAGAAAGACGTCCGCGCAAAGGTCTTCGCGATCCTGGGGCTGGAGCCGGACGCTGCGGGCCTGGGCCGAATGATTGACGACGTGAATCACCAAGCCCAGGAAGCGGTCGACGAAATCCTCCCACGCGCGTGGCTTACGAGCCAAGCAGCGTTCGAGGAGCGCACGGTCGACTTCCTGCAATGCCACGTTGTTCCGCCTCCAGCGGCCAGCTCTGGTCCGTCCCCTCGTGAGGGAACACCCTGGGCGCAGACTCTGCGCCCAAGCGACTCACCTGGCCGCTTCAATCGATTCTAATAACGCGCGGACAAATCAAGCAAGTTTCCACCTGCTGAAAACAAAGCTAAATGGCGGCCTTTTTTCTGGCGAAAGACCGGCCGGTGGGGTTGGACAAAGGCTGCCGGCAGCGGGCGGAAAGAGGGGCGAGAGGCTAGGGACGAGGGATTAGAGGGCTGATTATCGGGCGAGCTTTTGTCGTGTTGTTGCCATCGCAATCGAGCACCGTTGCTTTTTAGCAATCTTGCCCGTGTGCCCCTTATGCGTCGCATTTTGGTGCGACCAGGGCCGGAGGTGGTTGAACACTTACCTGCGTTTGGGCAACAGGCTCAGCCGAAGGCTCGACGGTGTGCTGCTGGCGGCCTGAGAACCGGTCTCGACAAACCCGGGTTCTATCGCCGTTTCCGATGCGCCGTACCACGGGGGCTGATCGAGGCTGTGGGAACAGGCAATCGGGGGCGACTCTTTGCTTGACGGCTAGTGCAAGTGGGCCTAACATTCGCAAGAGTTTACCGGCTTTGTGCCGACAGACTATAAAGCAAATCGATGGCGGCCGCCGTTGGGGGAGGCCGCATCTGGTCCTGTGATAGGAGTGATTGCTCTATGACCCACGTGGTTGCCGAACCTTGCTTCGCTTGCAAGTACACCGACTGTGTGGTGGTTTGCCCGGTCGAATGCTTCTACGAGGGGGAGCAGATGTTGTACATCCACCCCGACGAGTGCATCGACTGCGAAGCGTGCGTGCCCGAGTGCCCGGTCGAGGCAATTTTCCACGAAGACAACCTTCCTGAAGAGTGGAAAGAGTTCACCGCGCTGAACGCCGAGATGGCACCGCAGTTGCCGGTGATCACCGAGAAGAAGACGCCGATCCCCGAACAGAACGGCTAGTCGGCGGCAATTGCTGTTCGACAGTAATTGCTGGCGGCAGTCGTAGGAATCGCGCGGCGCAAACAGCGCCGTCTTTCGTGCGCTTTGGGCACTCTCATCATTAGCCCCCGGTCAATGACCGGGGGCCTTGTGGCCAGCGCGCCATGCTACGCATCAGGCGTTCATCGAGCACGCTTCCGCGGAATACGCGCTCGGCACTATTTTTGCCGCCTTGCGCAACAAAAAAGCCCAGGGAATGAGACTCCTGGGCGTGTAAGTTCAGCGCCGCCTCTCTCGCCACGCACCGCGTTTACTTCAAATCCACCGACCAATACGCATGATCGAGGAAGGTCTTCCAGCTTTCGTACTTCGGGTTCCCCAGTTTCATCGCCAATAGCGGGCTGCGCTTTGGCTTAACCGGCTGCTTGATCAGGTGCATGCCGGCTTCTTGCGGCGTGCGTCCCCCTTTGCGGACGTTGCACTTCACACAACTGCAGACGATGTTTTCCCAACTGGTTTCACCGTTGCGGCTGCGCGGCACCACGTGGTCCAGGCTCAGCTCACTGGTCGGAAACCGCTTGCCGCAGTACTGACACCGGTTGTTGTCGCGGGCAAAAATGTTGCGGCGATTGAACCGTATCCCTTGCTTGGGGATCCGATCGTAGAACAGCAGGCGAATCACCCGCGGAACTTGGATCTCGAAATTAACCGCGCGAATCCAGTCCTGGTGCGGTTCCTTGAATTGGGCGCGCAGCTCGCTGATTTCGCGCCACGACTCGAAATCGTAGTTGGCGAATTGCCCTTCATCTTCCAGATGAACGACCTCGGCCAACTCACAACACAAAAGCGAAAAGGCACGACGAACGCTGACAACGTGAACGGCCATGTACAGCCGATTCAAGACCAGCACGCTGGCGCCTAATACGTCAGCCGCTGCAACACTCGCCATGCGGACCTCCTCGCTCGTGGTGATCTAGCGATCGCCGGGCCCGCCGGTCGGACGCGGCGTCATCTTCCTACGACGCGAGCGCCACCGTGATGGGACACGGCCCTCATGATCAATCAGCTCCACCAGGAATCCATCTCAATTCTAGCTACGCGGCCGGCAAATGGCTAGCTTTTCGCCCGGGAGACGATGCTATCAAGGGCCGATCGGGGGCCCTCGAACGCGACATTCGGGCCAAGCTACCTGATGACCCTCGTCACCAGCAAATGTTCGCGAACCCGGCGAACAGGCAGCGCGATCACGCCATGAATCGTGGCCCCAAGCCGGTAGGCCCCTTGCGACGTCGCGAGCGCGCCGCGGTTCATGAACAACGTCGCGACAGTGCGTGAAGCTTCACGGCGCAGGAAAGTCAAGATCAATTCTCGGCGTGCGGCGCAGCGGAAAATCGGAAAAAACAAAACCCTCGGGGAAGACCTTGCGACGCAATGCGCCGGGCCGTTAACATGAACCTTACTGAACCGTGAACGCGCGCAAACGCGAGTCGGTTGCCTTCGGCTTCGCGGCCGATGTCAGACTCGACGAATTGCAGAGCGTGTCGACCGTTGGAGAAAGCGAAGCTTTGGAACGCGAGCACAAGCGGTAACGTGCCGCGGCCGACGGTTGGCCCTTATCTCGGACCCAGGGGAATGTTGTCATGATCCATTACTCGTGCGACCTTTGTAAGCGCCCGCTCGACCCGCAGGACGACTTGCGCTACGTGGTGAAGATCGAAGTCTACGCGGCCTTCGATCCCGTGCAGAACGAAGATGCCGACGCCGATCGTGACAACTTGCAAGACCTGAGCGACATGCTCGAACATCTCGACACGCTGGACTCGTCGCAAGTCGGCGACGACGTCTACCAGCAAAAGCGCTTCGACCTGTGCCCCGAGTGCCGTAAGCGCTTCCTCAGGAATCCGCTCGGCCGCAAGACGTCGGATAAGTTCGATTTCAGCAAAAACTAGTCGGCCGCCGCCATCGTGCGGCAAGCTGCCTTGGTTTTCCGACGCGACGCCGATCAGTCGGCCCCCGCGACATGTTTGCGGCAGTTCCATAGCCGCAACACGGGGTTGGTCTTCGTCCGGTGATAGCCGACGATGCTCATCGACGCCGTGTCCAAGAACAGATGCGTCGCCGCGTCGGCCGGCAGGTCGAGCCAGCGGATCGTGAACATCTCCAAGAAGTGCCCGCTCGAAAACAGCAGCACGCACTTGTCGATTGCCCGCAGCTTCGTCACCACGCGCTCGGCCCGGGCGCACACGTCGGCCACCGACTCGCCGCCGGGGCAGCCATCGCGAAAGATTCGCCAATCTGGGCGCTGGGCGTGAATTTGGGCGGTGGTCAGCCCCTCGTAATCGCCGTAATGCCATTCGACCAGGTCAGGATCGACCTCCGCCACATGGCCAAAGCCTGCCAACTCGCACGTCTGGCGCGCTCGCTGCAATGGGCTGACAAAGACGCGCGCGACCTGCAGCCCCTTGAGCCGCTGACCCAGGGCCACGGCGTTCCGCTGGCCGCGTTCGGTCAACGGCAAATCGGTCAGGCCAGTGTGCTGACCGGTCAGCGACCAGGCGGTCTCGCCGTGCCGCGAGAGGTAAACCAGTGATTCGGTGTCGTTCATCGGGCGGTTCCTCGTTTATTCATCCTCTACACCGGCGACCGATTGTCAGCCACCCCCATTTTCGCTAAACATGCGGATCGATCCAGCCGTTGCCTAACGGCGATCAGCCCCGCGGCGGGCGTTCCCTAGCAACCGTCGGCGGTGCGCCCCGGTCGCCACGATTCTTGCGGAAATCACTCCTGATGACCATCACCTGGCCGGGGCCTCCGCCGCGGCGGCGATTGAGCTGGCAATATGGTCTGTGGGTTGCCGTCGTGCTGGCGATCGTCTGGTTCGCCTCGCAAAGCGGCCCGCCGGTCGAAGACGCCCCCAGCCCGGTGGTGCCGGCTCATCCGGCGGCTGAGTTCGAGGTCGATCGTGTCATTGATGGCGACACGCTCAAGCTCAAGAACCACGCTCGGGTCCGCCTGATCGGTGTGAACGCCCCGGAAAGCGTGAAGCCCGACTGGCCGGTCGAGCCGTTCGGTCCCGAGGCGAGCGCCTTCACCCATCGGTTTGTCGATGGGCATGTGGTGCGCCTTGAGTTCGATCGCGAGCGAACCGACCAGTATGGCCGCTGGCTGGCCCATGTTTGGGTTGGTGACAAGTTGCTGAACGAGGAACTGGTCCGGGCCGGGCTGGCCCGCTGGGAGCCGCATTACCAGTATGCTCAGGCATTCAAGACTCGCTATCGCAAGGCCGAGGCCGAAGCCCGAGCGGCAAAGCGTGGTATCTGGTCGTTACGGGAAAACGAGAAACGATCAACGCGAAACGATGAGTGATGGCCACCGTCACTCGCCGCTTTGCTTCTTAACGTACTCGCGCAGCTCGGCTAGTTCGCGCTCGAAGCCGCCCGATAGAATCGGGAACCGGCACCAGGTTTTGGGGTCCAGGTTTTCATCATCGACGTGGAAGCTGGGGGCATAGCGTTCGCGTTTCCACTGGTTGCGACACCAGAGGCGGAAGAACCGCTCGACCCAACCGCCGAGTTTCATCAGCGTGTGCTGCGGGAACTGCGACCGCATACGCAGCAGCACCTCGAGCGGCATTAACTTGTCGCGAATGGCGGCGCGCTCGACCGCGTCGAGCAGGTCGTACGGCATCAGATCCTGCTCGTCGGTTTGCTTCTGGCTCGACGGGCGCAACTCCGCCGTCGGGGCCTGGTCGTTGACCGCCGCCAGGGCGGGAATTGGGCCAACCCCTTGCGGCCCGTGGCGCTCGAGCCAGCGGAGCCAGTGCCGCAGGAAGGCCTTGTCGATGCCGGCAATCGGGCTCAGGCCTCCCGACGTGTCGCCGTCCATCGTGGCGTAACCGACGGCCGCTTCGGAGCGGTTGCTGGTCGAAAGTAACAACGCCCCGCGCAAATTGGCCAGCATCCACACCCCGGGCGAGCGAACCCGGGCCTGGATGTTCTGTAGCGCCAGATCGTCTTGCTCCCACGTCAACGGTCGCCCAACCGCCGCCGACACCATCTGCACGTATTCTTTCGCCAACCGGTCGACATCGAACTGAAGGAACTCGGCCCCGATCGCCGTCGCGACGCCACGGGCCGCGTTCAGGGTGACCGGGCCGCTGTTCTCGGTCGATTGATAGACGCAACTCAGCAACTGGCCGACGATTTCGCGCTCGGTCCCGGCCGATTGCACCCGCCGCAGATAGCCGAGCTTGGCCAGAAAGCCAGCCAGCGACAGCTCTTTGACCCCGAAGGCCACTGCCAACGCGACCAGACACGACACCGCGGCCGAGTCGGCGCCGCCGCTGATCGACACGACAAAGCCGTGCGAGCGACTCTTGCGCAGATAATCGAACAGCGCCAGACTGATCGCCCGGGCGAACTCTTCCTCTTTCAGGTGCGGGCTGCTTTCCCAGGTTGCCGCTTGCGGCTCGACAGCCGGATCGAGCGCCGGAAACTCGAACGGCACGTCAACCGTCGATTCGTCGGCGCGAAAGCTGGGCTGAAAGCTGCCGCTGCGGCTGCGCTGCAGGCGGGTTTCGTAAATGTCGATTTGGGCGCTGGTCACGACGTAGTCGGCGAACGAGAAGCGCGGGCCCGCGGCGCGCAACTGTCCGCCCGAGGCGATCAACGCGCCGCCGTCATAAATGATTCGGCCGCTTTCATTTCCCAGCAGGTTGCTATAGACGTAGCTGACGCCGAACGCCCGCGAACCTTCGAGCACAAACCGTTGCCGGACGGCGTGCTTGCCAAAGGCGAAGTGGCTGGCGCTAGGGTTCAGAATGATGTCCACGCCGTGCAATACCGACTCGCTGCCGCGGCGGCTGGCGACCCAGGCGTCTTCGCAGATTTCAAAGCCGATCTTGACGCCGCCAATCTGGAACGAGATGTCCCCCAGTGGATACGTCCGGTCGCCGATCGAAACCTCGGCGCGCTGCCCGGCCGGCCAGGGTTTGAACCAGCGGGGCTCGTAATGGATGCCGTCGCCGGCAAGGTAGCGTTTGGCGACTAGACCGGCAATCTGGCCATCGACAGCCAGACACGCCACGTTAAACAAGCTGTGCTGGAATTCGAGCGGCAACCCCAGCGATACGATCATTCCTCGCGTGGCAGGAAGGATTTCCTGCAACACGTCGAGCGCTGTGGCCTGGAGGCCCGGTGAATGAAAAGCGTCTTCGCAGCCATAGCCGGTAATGCACAGTTCGGGCAAGCAAAGCATCGTGGCCCCTTGCTGGCGCGCCTCGGCAATGGCGTCGACTATGCGAAGTTTATTGCCGGCCCAATCGAAGGGTGTTTGATTCAGAACCGCAGCCGCGACTTTGAGGAGTTTCATAGGCGGCTAATCATCGTAACGAGAAAAATAAAATTGGCGCGAGGTCCGGCAAATTGACGCAGTGGATTTCACTCGATTCTCATTCTAATTCAGTTCATGGGGCGCATGAACCCCATCGGAACTAGTGCGAAGAATGCAGCATCGTTTAAGATCACTAATACAAGAATCTGGTTCGAGAGGCCTCGGTGGCGAGGCCCCAGACGCAGTGTCCGCTGAGGGCAGTCGACGGTATGCACTTTCTGTTAACCACGGTGGGTAGCGCCGGCGATGTGCATCCATTTGTCGGCATCGGCCGCACATTGGCCGCACGCGGGCATCGTGTCACGTTGATGACCAGTGGCCACTTTGAGCCGCTGGCCCGGCAGGCGGGGCTCGACTTTGTCGATCCGGCCCCGGAGTGGGACTTTCGCGAATCGATCAATCGGCCAGAACTGTGGCATCGCTACCGCGGGCCACGGTTCGTGATGGACATGGTCGCCGAGACGATCGAAGCCCAGTTCCAGGCGGTCCTGGCCCACGCGGTTCCGGGCGAGACGGTGATCGTGGCGTCGAGCCTGGCGATGGGGGCCCGCGTCGCCCAGGAAGTGGCCGGGCTTCCCTTGGCCACGGTGC
Source organism: Planctomycetota bacterium (assembly GCA_018242585.1). Taxonomy (NCBI): domain Bacteria; kingdom Pseudomonadati; phylum Planctomycetota; species Planctomycetota bacterium. Next base: position 56,889 of record JAFEBQ010000040.1, on the reverse strand, counting down.
ATCTGTCCCCGTCGTTGTTCCGGACGATTCATGCCGAGGTCAGGCTGCCGGGCATGTTCCTGCCGACTTGGCTGCCGGCGCCGCTGAAGCGGCTGCAATTCTGGCTGGCCGACCGGCTGATCATCGATCGCGTTCTGGGCTCAAAGATCAACGCGATTCGTGGCCGGTATGGTCTGGCTCCGGCGCGGGGCATCATGGGCCGATGGTGGCACTCGCCCCAGTTGGTGCTGGCGCTGTTTCCCGAATGGTTCGGCGCCAAGCAACCCGATTGGCCGACACAAACCGTCCTGACCGGGTTTCCATTATATGACGAGGGAGACCTGGTCGAACCGAGCAGCGAACTGCTCAGTTATCTGAGCGCCGGTTCCAAGCCGATCGTCTTCACGCCCGGCTCGGCCAACCTGCACGGTCGCGAGTTCTTCGCGGCGGCTTGCGACGCCTGTCGCCGGCTGGGACGCCGGGGTTTGTTGCTAACACGGTTTCCCGAACAAATACCCGCGAAATTGCCCGATGGAGTGAAGCATTTCGACTTTGTGCCGTTTGGCTGGCTGCTACCGCGTGTGGCGGCGGTGGTCCATCACGGGGGGATAGGCAGCATGTCCCAGGGGTTCGCCGCCGGGGTGCCGCAACTGGCCATGACCATGAGCTTTGACCAGTTCGACAACGTGATGCGGCTCGAGCGGCTGAACTGCGGACGCGGCATCGACCAGCGCCGCTTCACCGGCGCGCGTGCGGCCAGGCTGCTGGGAGAGATGCTCGATTCCTCGGCGGTGGCCCAGGCGTGCGAGCGAGTTCGCGCGATGGTCCATCAGGATGATGCGATGGAAACGATTGCCAACGCCGTCGAACGACTTGGCACGGAATCTGCCCATTTCGTCAAGCCCGGACTGCACCATTAGCTCCATTGCGGCGTTGATAACGATAGTAAACCACGGTTTGAACGCGATACGCGGTCAGGAAGTTTCATGTCAGAGTCTCGTTCAGCAAGGCGTAAACGCGCACGGATGACCCGCACCCAGATTGCGCTGACCAGCACCCTGATTTGGGTGGTGTGTGGCGGTGGCGCATGGGGGCTATGGTATTACCTGCGCCAGGCCGGCAATGCCGCCCCTGATGCCCAGGTGGTCAAGGCCCAGTTACGCGAGCAACTGGGCGTGGGGGTCGAACTGAGCACGGTCTTTGCCATGTCGACCGACAAGGGCCTCGAATGGCAAAAGCAGCAAATCAACAAGAAGTTTGGTCTGCTGGGGCGACTGGGCGTCCACTGGTCGCGCGTCTGTATCGGCTGGGACCGTATTGAGCGCGAGCGCGACAAGCCGAGTTGGGACATCGCCGACGCCGTCGTGTCCGCTGCTCGCGAGCATGGCGTCAATCTGTTGTGGGTGATCGACGGCGTGCCGGTTTGGGCCAGCGACAGCGGCCGGACGTCGGGCCTGCCCAAGGATTTGGCCGACGAGAAAGGGCGCTATCCGCAGTTTGTTATGAAGCTGGTCGAGCGTTACAAGGCCGACGTCCATCATTGGGAAATCGGCTGCGAGCCCGACTTGGACGAAGTTCGCGACAGCCAGGGGGCGTTGAAGTATCCACAACTGCTCGACCGCGCCTCGGCCGCGATCATATCGACCGACCCCAAGGCCAAAGTCGTGCTGGGGAGTTCCAGCGGTCGCATCGTGCGGCAGATCAAGTGGACGCGCGACCTGGTCCAGCAATACCGCAACACGCTCGCCAAGCTGCCGTTTCATGTTGCTAATTTTCAATTACACGGCGCCGACTTGAATGTCGCCGCCGAAGGAAGCCGAAGCGCGTTCGAGCAATACGTCCAAATCAACAAGCAGCAAATCGACGAAGCGATGCGCGAGTTGCAACTGGCCGACATGCCGGTCTGGATCACCGAGTTCAACTACGCCGCCAATCGCTCGGCGCAGCTCGACGCGAAATACGAGGGGGAAGATGGCCAGGCCCAGGTTGTCAGCAAGCTGTTCGCCAGCCTGGTTGTCGGTCATCCCGAGCGAAAAGTGTTTTGGGCCGATCTACTCGACGATCTGAACGCCCAGGACACGTTGACGGGGTTCGTGCCAATCTCGGCCGATGGGAAGATCGGCGAGCCGCGTCCGGCTTACCAGGCGTTGCAGACGCTGCTGGCCGATTGATCAGCGATTGGCCTTCGCGGTCGTTGAATCACCCCGGGTGATCCCCTGCGCTTCGGCTGAGGGGAACGGATCGTCGGCCACTTTCTCGCGCATGGCGCGCCGCGCGGCTTCCTCGCGATCCAGCCAACGCCACGGCGCTGACATGCCAGGACGATCGCTCGAGCCGAGCCACGACTTGGCGCAACCCGCCGAAAGGATCGTACCGGTCACAAGTCCCAAGCAGACGAGCGCTGACAGGTTTCGCGCCGCGTGCGCGGGCAGCGAGCCTGAATTGATGCGTGGCATCGATAATCGCTCCCGGCTTACATCTTGGGGCGGTCCAGCGCCATCCACTCGCCCATCGTGCGCGGCGTCGGAGCCGGCGTCGGCTTGAACATCGAGCCGAACAGCCCAGGTTTCTTTTCCTGACGCACGACGGCGTATTTCGGCGTGGGCGAGGTGCCAATCTTGGACCGCAGCGGCTTAAGCGTGACCGCGTCGAATGTCCCTTGTGCGATCTTCTTGCTGCCGGTGGACAAGTTCTGGGTCAAGTTCGTCGGCTGGCTGGTCGGCGTCCACAACGGTCGCCCATTGAGCGTCGGCTTCCCCTTCAGCTTCGAGATGGCTACCGGCGTTGACGAGGTGGTCGTGGTCCACGGCATCAGGGCTCGCTTCCAGAACGGCGTTGTCTGATAGCCGATCGGCTCGGTCGCCAACGCCGACGACGCGCCGCCAGCCAACAGCCCCAGACCGATGCACAGTCTGCCTACGATGTTCCTCATGGCCGATTCCCTTGGTGGAAAAAGCGCAATTTGCGCCCGATTTTGGGCAGCGGAGTGTCGCAAAACCGCCGGGCTCCGTCGAGGCCAATTGTCGTCGACCGACCTTTGGCTTAGCATGGCAATAGACCGCCCGTCCGGCGGCCCGTGCCGACACTCGCTAGATCGACGCTTTTCCAATGGACAAAACAACTTGCGGCTTTATCGGCACCGGCCGGATGGCCACGGCCCTGGCGCGCGGCTTCGTCGAGGCCGGCCTGCTTACCCCGGCCCAGATGCTGGGGAGCGATAGCTACCCCTCGGCTGCTGACCAGTTCAAAGCCACGACCGGCGCCCAGATTGCCACCAGCAACGGGGCCCTGGTCAACGCGGCCCAGATCATCTTCCTGGCCGTCAAGCCGCAGCACATGGCGTCGGTCCTGGCCGAGATCAAGCCGCACATCGGTAACCGGCATCTGGTCATCTCGGTGGCGGCCGGCGTGCCGTTGCGAGTGTTGTCGGCCGGTTTGGGTAGTGAGCCACGATTGGTGCGCGTGATGTCCAACACGCCGTGCCTGGTGGGCCAGGGGGCGAGCGCCTATTGCCTGGGGCCGAACGCGACGAAGGACGACGCGGCGCTGGTCGCCAAACTGCTCGAATCGGTCGGTCGGGCCTACCAACTGGACGAAGGCTTGCTCGACGTGGTGACCGGGCTGTCGGGTTCAGGCCCCGCCTACGCCATGTTGATGATCGAGGCGCTGGCCGATGGGGGCGTGCGTTGCGGGTTGCCGCGCGCGGTCGCCCAGGGGCTGGCGGCGCAGACGCTGCTGGGCGCGGCACAGATGGTCCTGGCCACAGGCGAGCATCCCGGCGCCTTGAAAGATCAAGTCGCCAGCCCCGGCGGCACGACCATCGCCGGTTTGGCTGTGCTCGAACAGCGCGGCATCCGCTCGGCATTGATCGAAGCGGTGACCGCGGCCACGAATCGATCGAAAGAATTGGGACAAGCCGCCGCCAACAAATCGTAATCCAAGGAATCAACCAGCGTCGAACATGGTTGTTCGGCGTGGTGGCGTCGGCGGCTGTCAAGCCGATCGATGGCCAATCGTAGTCCACGCTGTTGTCAGTTCAGGAGTTCAAGGTCCATGTCGAGTGTCTTCATAGTCGTCGATGATAAGCACGTCCCCCTCTATCGCGTAATGTGGGTGGCGGCCACGCCCCACTACTGTGGCGAGGAAGACTGCCAGCGCGAAGGATACTACGAGATTCGCTTGGAACAAGGCGAGGCGGTCTGGGCCAACGTCGAGGAACGAGACAAGCTGCTCGAAGCGCTCGAAGAATGGGCCGGCGGCGAACCGCCCCCCGACGAAGGCGCGGGGCCGAACTGGAATTGACAATGGTTGGCGGTTTTTTTCGCACTCACCAACACTGGAGGCAACCGAAGTCGAGAAAGAACTTCGCCAGCATTAGACGCGAACACCCCTCCCTTTCAGGGAGGGGTAAGGGGGAGGGTAAAGACGTTGCCGATCAAAAACGACAAGACTCAGCTCAAGTCAACCGAGTGCAAAGCCAATCGGCTTGCAACGCTTTTACCCTCACCCGCTCACTCCGTTCGCGACCTCTCCCTTAAAGGGAGAGGTGTAAAGGCCCCACTCGAAGTCACGACAATCTGAATTACTCATCCGCCACGTCAACGTAGACCTTCAAGGCTCCTTGCGCCCGGTTGTCGACCAGCAACTGCATCATCTGCTGGTAGTTGTCGAGCCCGTGGACCGGATGGGTCAGGATTCGCTGCACGACGCCCGGCCAGGTCATCTCGGCCATCGCCAGATCGCGAATGCCCATCTCGAAGTGCTCGCGATTCGCGTTCACGCTTCCCAGCAGCAGTTTGTTCCCCAGCACCCATTCCAGGTTCAACTTGTCGGCCGGCACTTCGACCTTGTTTTGGCCGCCGGTGACGCTGGTGAATACCAGCACGCCGTTCAGGCCCAGAATCTGCATCGCGCCAAACGCAATCGCGCTGCTGCCAGTGGCGTCGACAATCAGGTCCGGCTTGCCCACCTTTTCGGCTAATTGCTGCGGGGTCGTCTGGCCGGTGCTGACGTAAGTCCCTCCCATCCCTTCGACAATCGACGAGGGCAACGTCGGGCCCGGTGTGCGCGCTAGCGTGAACGTCTTCAACCCGCGCAGCCGCAGGATCAAGGTCGTCAGCAGCCCGATCTGTCCGGCTCCCATGACGAACGCTGTTTGCGGACGCCAGACCTTGAGTCGGCGTTGCACTTCGTAGGCTTGATGAACGGCCTTGGCGGCACAGCTCATCGGCTCGGCTAGCACGTGCAGGTGCTTCATCCCTTGCGGCATCTTAACGATGTACTCGGCATCGTCGACGAAGTATTCGGTCAGAAAGCCGTGCAGCAGATTGATGCCGCGCTCGTAGTAAGTCTCTTCGCTGGTCATGTCACAGGTGCCGATCACGTCGTAGATCGACTTGCCCGGTCGGCGAACCGTGGCGGTGACATAGTCTCCCGGCTTCACATGGTGGACGTTCGGCCCGACCTCGGCCACGACGCCGAAGCACTCGTGCCCCAGAACCAGAAAGTCGTAACCCGGCGGAGCGTTGCCGTACTTGGCCTCGTTGATCTCGCGGTCGGTGGCGTCGACCCCCACCTTGAGCACTCGCACCAGCACGCCCCGGCCGCCGGGAATGTCGCTGACCTTGGGCTTGGGCAACTCGGCCAGGTGAACGGTGTTGGGCTTTCCGGCGCGGACGGCAATGGCTTTCATGGCGAGCGGTAATCCGATGGAGGCTGAGAAGTTAGTGCGACAAGCGGTGAATGCCGCAATCTATTCGCACGCGCTGCCAGCATCAAGAGGCCAGCCGCCCTTAGCGCGTCCCCGACGCCTTGTTATAGTTCGCCCCTCTTCAGAAATCCGGCCAGTTGCTAGCGTGTTCCGCGCGGCCGCTGGTCGACCGCCCCTGGGGTAGTCATCCGCCCCATCCCTCCTGACCGAAACTCCGCTGCGACTTGATACGACACGCGACTTCTTGCCCCACCGCAACTCGGCCCACCCTGGCTGATAAACCGGCTGCCACGAGCTGCCGCGCGGACTTGCGCGCCAGCATGGGGGACTCAGCCGCGTACAACCTGATGGTCGGCTTGGGCGAGCAGTACCTGCCGGCGTTCGCGCTGGCGGCTGGCTTGGGTGAAGTCGCCGCCGGGCTGATTGCCACGATTCCGCTCTTGATCGGCGCGGCCGCTCAGTTACTGGCCCCGTGCGGCTTGCGGTTGCTCGGCACGCATCGCCGGTGGATCGTTCTGTGCGTGACGTTACAGGCGGCGACGTTTCCGGTGTTGGTCGTGGCGGCACTGGCCGGGTGGTTGCCGCTGTGGCTGGTGTTTGGCACCGTGGCGGTCTATTGGGGCGCCGGGCTCTCGTCGTCGCCGGCCTGGAACACTTGGATGGGGGCCGTGATTCCCTCACGGTTGCGCGCGCTCTACTTTGCGCGGCGCACGCATATCGGACAGGCGGCCTTGCTAGTCGCTTTTCTCGTCGCGGGCTTTTCGCTCCAGGCGGGCAAAGCCCACGACATGCTGTTGCCGATGTTCGCGCTGATCTTCGCCTTGGCCGCGGCCAGCCGATTTGCCTCGGCCACATTCCTGTATCTGCAAAGCGAGCCGCGCCGGCCGATCGCCACCGAGCGTCATGTGCCGCTGGCCGAGTTGGGCGCGCGCTTGCGCAGCGGTCACGACGGAGCGCTGCTGCTTTATCTCCTGGCCGTGCAATGCGCCGTGCAAATCTCCGGGCCGTACTTTAATCCCTACATGCTCAACCACTTGAGCTTGTCGTACATCGAATATGTGACGATCGTCGGCGCGGCCTGGGTGGGACGGATCATCTCGTTGCCGCTGCTGGGGCAGTTCGCGCGCCGCTTTGGCGCGGAGCGCTTGCTGTGGCTCGGCGGCGTTGGCATTGCGCCGCTGTCGGCGGCGTGGCTCATTTCCGATCGCTTTGCGTTTCTGATCGGCTTGCAATTGGTGGTGGGCGTGGCTTGGGGGGCGTATGAATTGGCGATGGCGCTGTTGTTCCTCGAAGCGATTGCTCCTGAAGAGCGAACGAGCGTGCTCACGCGCTTTTATTTCGCCCACGCCTTGGCCACGGTCGTGGGCTCGCTGGTCGGCGCCGCGACACTGGCCGTGTGGGGGAAGTCGGTTGTGGTTTATCTGGCGTTGTTCGCCGCCAGCAGCGTGGCGCGCCTGGCCGCGCTCCCCCTCTTGTGGCGAATGGGGCGTGCGACTCCGCGCGCAGTCGACTTAAACGATGTTCTGGACATGCACACGACTTCCGGCGAATTGTCGGCCGCGGAGCAACCGCGACGAATTGCGGCTTAAGGGCTGTCCGGGTAAAAAGGCACTCGGAACCGGCGCGTCGCAATGACGTGGCCGCTATGGTTCGCGAGGCATCGCCGATGCCTCGATCGGTCGCTGGATGTGGGGATCCCAGGACTCATGGCAGCAAACCCTCGGCCGCGGCGAGGAAGCAACGAGGCCACCGAGAAAACAAGGCCCGTCGCCACACGCGCGGCGCGCTTGAGCGGCAAAACCCACCAAGGATTGGCCGTCTCGCCCGGCGTGGCGGTCGGCAGCGCCTACTGCATTCACGAAGTCTTCGTGCCGAACGAGGCCGAGACGGTCGAGCCAGCGCACGTCCACCAGGAACTGCAACGCTACGAGCAGGCCTGTGAAAAGACCGCCGCCGATCTGGTCGCCCTGCGCAGCAAGGTCGAGTCGCAAGTCGGTTCGGACGAGGCGGCGATCTTTCGCTTGCAAGAATCAATCCTCCGCGACCCCGCGCTGGCCGCCAAGGTGCGCGCCGCCGTCAGCGAGGATCACCTGTCGGCCCAGGCGGCCTTGCGCCGCGTCCTGGAAGAATACTCGGCCCTGTTCGCGCGCTCGCACGACGAGTTTTGGCAAGAGCGCCTGTCCGACGTGCGCGATGTGATCATTCGCATCACCGGCCACCTGAGCGCGGCACTGAAGCCGAGCAAGCTGGCGATTGACGGGGCGGTGATCCTGATTGCTGGCGAATTGGTGCCGTCGCACGTGCTGACCTTGGGCAAGCGCGACGTGGCTGGCATTGTCACCCAGGCCGGAGGCCGCACCAGCCACGCGGCGATTCTAGCGCGCAGCCGCGGCATTCCGGCGGTGTCGGGCGTGCCGGATATTTTGCAATCGATCACCACGGGCGACACGGTCGTCGTCGATGGCCGCGAAGGGCGCGTGCTGGTCAACCCCGACTACGAGACATTGCTGGTTTATCGAGCCATGCAGCGCGACGTGGCGAACCTGCGCGAGACCCTGGCGGCAAACTGCTCGGCAAAGTGTATTTCCGCCGACGGTCAAAAAGTGCAGTTATTGGCCAATATCAGCAACCTGTCCGATGCCCAGGCCGCGCGGCGAATGGGCGCGTCGGGCGTGGGGCTCTATCGCACCGAGTATCTGTTTCTGACCCACGCCGACGTGCCCGACGAGGAAGAGCAGCTCGACGCCTATCGCAAGATCATCGCCGCCAGTCCGAACCGCAAGGTGACGATTCGCACGCTCGATCTGGGGGGCGACAAGGCGATTCCCTACCTGGGGCACAATCGCGAGGCCAACCCGTTCATGGGCTGGCGCTCGATTCGATTGTCATTCGAGCACCCCGAGTTTTTTTTGACGCAAATCCGGGCCATTCTCCGCGCCGCCGCCGAAGATGGAAGCCGGCGCAAGCAAGTGCAGATGATGTTCCCCATGATCACCATGGTGGAAGAGCTGCGCAAGATTCACGGCATGGTGAACAAGGCCTGCAAGCAACTGACCACCGAGGGGAAGCCGTTCGCCAAGGTGCCGATCGGCATGATGGTCGAAGTGCCCGCCGCGGCCGTGGCCATCGAGACCATGCTGGACGACGTCGATTTCGTCTCGATCGGCAGCAACGACCTGGTTCAGTATCTGATGGCCGCCGACCGGGACAACCCCAAGGTGAGCCATCTGTGCCAGCCGATGAGCCCGGCCGTGATGCGGACGTTGGCGCACGTCATCGGCGCGTGTGGCCGGCGCGGCACGCCGGTCACGTTGTGTGGCGAAATCGCCGCCATGCCCCGGGCCGCCGTGTTGCTGTTCGGCATGGGCCTGCGCAGCTACAGCATCAGCCCGGCCTTTGTGCCGATGATTAAGGAACTGTTCAGCCACCTGACGGTCGAGCGGGCGCAAAAGACGGTCGAGCGCGTGCTGAAGATGCGCACCACAATCGAAATCACCCGCCACATGCAACGCGAACTGAACGAGCTTTGCCCGAATATCAAGATGCTCGACTCGGAGTAGCGTCGCTTTCAATGCCGGCGCAGGCCGGCGCGCTGGTTCAGATAATCGATCAGCACCCCAGCCAGTTCGCGCCGCGTGTCGACTAGCACTCGCTCGATCCGATTACGCCGGCACAGTTCATCGAGTTGCGTGTTGAACCGCTGCATCGCTTGCAGGTAACTGCGTCGTAATTCCTCGGGTTGGGTCAGCATCTCGTCGGCCGCTTCCAGGCCGATAAACTTGACCATTCCCTCGAATTCGAAGTGCAGCTCATCGTGGTGCATCACCTGGAACAGCACCACTTCGTGTTGTTGAAAGCGGTATCGCTGTAGCACCGGTTCCAGCGCGGCCAGGTCGCCGAAGAAGTCGCTGAAGATTATCACGATCTCGCGCCGTCCGGTGCGCTGGCAGAGTTCGACCAGGCTTTCGGCCAGCCGCGTCTTTTGTTTTGGTTCGCTCCGATCGAGGTGCTCGGTCATCCGCACGATCTGAGCCATCGAGTTGCCCGGCGGCACGTGCCCCGTCACACGTTCGTCGAACGTGCCAAGCGAGACCTTGTCGCGCTGCTGGGCAATCGCGTGTCCCAGCGTCGCCACCAAACGGGCCGCGTAGCGCAGCTTTTGCTCGTCGCCTTCGCCATAGCGCATTGATGCGCTATGGTCCAGCAGCAGATGGCAGACCAGGTTGGTCTCCATCTCGTACTGTTTGATGAAGTACTTGTCGCGGCGATAAAAGAGCCGCCAATCGATGTGCCGCGGATCGTCGCCGCGCACGTACTCGCGATGCCCGGCGAACTCGACGGCAAACCCTGCCAGCGGCGAGCGATGCGAGCCCGCCAGGTTCCCCAGCACCAACCCCCGCGGCTCGATCCGCCGGTTGGCGATGCGGCTCAGCACGTCGGCATCGAGATAGCGCGATAAGACAGTCGCCGACATCGTCGCACTACTCCGCGGGTCGCTCGTAGGTGCGCGAAGCGGGGACCGCTTCCATCAGCGTCTCGATGATCTGCTCGACGTTCACGCCGGCGGCCTGGGCGGCATAGTTGGTCGCCAGCCGATGTCGCAGCGCCGGCCGCGCCATTGCCTGCACGTCGCCGACCGTGGCGTGATAGCGACCGTACAGCACCGCCCGCGCCTTGGCGCACGAAACCAACGTCAGCAAGCCGCGTGGCCCGGCCCCCCAACTGACCCATTGGTTCACAAAGTCAGGGGCCTCGGGCATGGTGGGGCGCGAGGCGCGGACCAGTGCCCAGGCGAACCCGAGTACATGATCGCTGATCGGCACGCGCGTCACCAGCTCTTGCACGGCCAGGATCTCATCGGCCGAAGCGACCGGTTCGAGCGGCTTCAGGCTGCCGCCGGTCACGCGCCGCGCGATCTCCCACTCGTCGGCGCCGCTGGGGTATTGCAAGCGGATGTAGAGCAAGAACCGGTCGAGCTGCGCCTCGGGCAACGGATAGGTTCCTTCCTGCTCCAACGGGTTCTGCGTGGCCAGCACGAAGAACGGCGACGGCAGGATATGCACCTTGTTGCCGACGGTGATCTGCCGTTCTTGCATGGCTTCGAGCATCGCGGCCTGCGTTTTCGGCGGCGTGCGATTGATTTCGTCGGCCAGGATCATGTTGGCGAACAACGGACCCGGCAGGAACTGGTACTCGCGCGTCCGCGTGACCGAGTTCTCTTGAATGATGTCGGTGCCGGTCACGTCGCTGGGCATCAGGTCGGGCGTGAACTGAATGCGCTTGAACGTCAGGTCGAGCACCTGGGCCAGCGAGTTTACCAGCAGTGTCTTGGCCAGCCCCGGCACCCCTTCGAGCAGCGCGTGGCCGCGGGCGAAGATCGAGACCAGCACTTGCTCGATCACTTCATCCTGGCCGACAATGCTCTTGCCGAGTTCTTGCCGGATGCGCTGGTACATCTTTTCGCAAGCCTGTACCGCGGCAATGTCATCTTGTTCCGTCAACATTTCAGACACAGACAGTTCTCCCGTTGTCGATCACGATGCTTATTGGCTTGCTCGCTGTTCGCCCGCACCCACTGCGGGGTGCCACTGGTGGCTTGTTCGACAGTGCGAAACGGCAGCGAGTATCAAACTCACTCCAAGCTCTCATAATACCTTCGCAGCCGTTCCTGGTAGGCCCGCGGCGCCGGCCGTTGTGATTGCGCCCGAATCGCGTCGCGCAGCGACGGCGGCAATTTGGCCACCCACGGTTCTTCGCGGAACGCCCGAGCCGCGGCCGCCCGGTCGTCCTTTGACAAGCCGGTCGGCTTGGCCTGGGCCGACGCGCCCGACTGGCTGTTGCCTCCCGACGAGTTCGTTCCCTCGGCGTTCTCCCCCTGGCCCGAAGCCGCGGTTGATGACGACGCTGTCCCTTGCGCGCCATCGGAACTATCTGCGGTTTCTCCTTCGCCCGAGTTGTTGGCCGCCATGGCCGAGGCCTCGTCAGCAGCCGCGGCCTTGGTCGCGCCGGCGACTTGTTGGGCCGTGACGTCGGGCGATTGCGGAATGAACTTGGTCCCCATCGCCGCCGGCGAGTTGCCGGCCGGCGCGCCATTGGCCGATGGCTGGGCGGCTTTCGCTTGCCCCGACGTGCCATTCTCCGCGTTAGGGGCCGCGGCCTGGTTCGACGTTTGCCGGTCGGCATCGTCAGCAGTCATGGTTGGCTCGTCGCCGCTTAAGCCCTGGGCGTCTTGCAGCGCCTTGCGCAGCGCCTCGTTGGAAATCTCGCTTTGTCCCGAGACGTCTTCGGCCGCCTGGCCAATCGTGGTCTGCGCCTGGGCGAACGATTCCATCGCGTTGGCTTGCTGACGGCGCTGTGCGGCCGACTGTTTCGGCGTTTGCTTGGCGTCGGCCGCGGCCTTTTGTTGAGCCGCGTTCTGTCGCAACCGATCGAGCATCTTGGCTGCGTCTTGTTGCTGGCTGGTGGCGTTCTTCATCGACTGGGCCAGCCACATGTCTTGCGACAATCGCTGCTGCCGAGCGGCCAGGCTGGCCGAGGCACGCTCGTGCGATCGATCGATCTCGCGCTCAGCCGCTTCGTTCGGTTGGCTTTCGGGCGCGGGATGCTCGGCGGCGTTCTTGGCCGCTGTGGCCGCCGCTTCCAACGAAGCCGCCGCCGGGGCGTCGACCTTGCCGCTTTGTTCGGCCAACGCGGCCAATTGCTTGCTGGTCGATTGCATCTGCTCGGCCTGCTCACTCGCCAGCTTCTTGCGCGCAGCGGCGATCTGGCGACGCGCTTCTTCTATCGCCTCGGCCGTCTGCTGTTGTGATTCAATCGTGTCTTCCGGGCGGCCTTGCTCCAGATGCTCGCCTGCACGCTGGCTGCCGCTTTGCGCGCGTTCAATTGGTTTCGTCGCCAATGGCGCGTCCTGTGTCGTTAGCTCTTTGGCTTCGCCGGCCATTTGTTCGACACGACGTTGTGCCGCCATATCGAACGCGCCACCTGGAGCCTTGCCGGCCCGCTCGGCTTGTTTGGCGGCTTGCTCGGCGGCCTTGTTCAAGTGTCGTTCGGCCTCATGGCGCGATTCCTCGGCCGCGTGCGCGTTGCCGTCCAGAGTTTGCCGGGCTGCGGCGGCCGCCATCTGCTGCGCGGCGCGAACTTCGGCCAGCGGCGACTCGGCTTCGGTCGCGGGTACGTCAGGCTTGGCCCCTTCCTCAGGTTTCGCGGCTCCGTCAGGCTTTGCCGATGTATCAGGCTTCGCCGGCGCGCCTTCCAGCAGCTTGGCCAGGCTTTCGGCCACGCGTTGTTGTCGCAGCGTGGCTTCGAGAGGAGTTGCCGTGCGTCCCTTGGCCACGTCCTCGGCGGCCCGGGCGGCTTCACGCTGTTGCCGCCCGGCGTCGGCCAACTGGTCCATCAACTCCAGCCCCGCCGCGGCTTCCTGGCGGCCTGACGCTCGTTGCTGTTCGACGGCCGCTTGGGCCAGCTTTTGATCGGCCTCGGCCAGCCGCTGCATCCGCTCGGTCAGCGACTTGCCTTCCTCTTTGGCGGCGGCATCAACGGCCGCGCGCACCGGCGCCAGAGCTTCGAGCTGCTTGCGGGCTTCGCGATCGAGTTCGCCAGCGCGAGCGGCTACCTGTTGACGAAGCTGGGCGGCGCTTTTGGCCAGCGGCTCGACGGCCGCCTGGGCATTGGGCTTTGGTCCGGCGACCTGCTGGCGAGCCTGCTCAACCTGATCGGCCACTTGCGGCGACTGACCACGTAGGCCTTCGGCCAACTCTCCCAAAACTTGACCTAGCGCCTGTTGCTCGGCTTCGCGCGCGGCGGCGACTTGCTTGTTATCGGACTCGGTGATGGGCTCGGCCAAGCGCCGCGCCGAGGCCACCGCGCGCTCAGCCACTTCGGAAGCCCGAGCCAACTCGCCGGCCTCGACGGCCAAGCGCCGCCGGCGAGCGTCGGCCAGTTGCGTGGCGATTTCAGCGGCGGCCTGATCGGCGGCGCGGCGGGCTTGCTCAATCGCTTGCTTCGCGCTTTCGGGGGCCGCTTCCGGATCGTTGACCATCGCACTCGCGTCGCGCGCGGCCGTGGCCACGGCGTCGAGCTGGGCGACTTGCATGGCCGGCAAGTTCTCGGGCTGAGCCGGGCGCGCCACCGCTTCGGCCGCGCGATCTAGATGCTTGTCCACGTCGGGCTGCTCGGCCGCGTGCTTCGTCACGGCGGCGTGGGTTTGCTGTTTGGCCTGTTCGGCTTGTTTGCCGGCTTGCTCCAGCGCGGCAATCAACTGTTTCCATTCGTCGGCGCTTTTGTCGACCCGATCTTGTTCCGCGGCCGATTGCAGTTGTTCCTCGATCGCCGCGAGATTACCCAGCACTTTGCCTTGCTCGGCCAGGGCGTCGGGACGTCGGCTGTCGAAGATCATGCCCGACGCCTGGTACGCGGCGGCCGTCGCCTGTTCGACGAATGGCGTGGCGGTCGGCTTGTCATTGACCAGCGAGGCCAATCGCCCCAGATCCTTCTGAATGCCCGCTTGTTGCTGGACCAACTGCTCGATCGACGGATCGTCGAGCGTCTCGTTGCGGGTTTTTTCACGTAGTTGTTCTTGTCGCTCTTTCAGGGCTCGGACCATTTCGAGCGCCGCTTCGCGATCGGCGCCGACCAGCCCTTGGGTGTGCTCGATCTTTTCGAGCAGCACGCTCAAGCTGCGAATCACCGCCGTGACGTGTTGTCGCGCGGCGGTGAATTGGGCGGCGTCCATGGTCTGGACCGCGGCATCGACCGACTCGCCAGTGTTCGCGGCCTTGAGGAGCATCAGCCCCTCGGCTGCCCCGTGACCCACTTCGCCCCCCCAGCCTCGCACGTCTTGCAAGACTTCGAGCAGCCGCAAGTAGAGGGCCTTGGCATCGCGCTGGTCCTGAACGGCCGAGAGCAGCGTCGCTTCTTGCCGCGCGCCACCTTGCTCGGTCAGTGCGGTCGTGGCGTCGAGGACCACCCCTTCGACGGCAAGCAGTCGCTTGACCTGGGCCGCCAGTTCCGCCGTCTTGAGCCGGCGAAGCAGATTCTGCCGTTCGACCGACAACCGGACGACGATGTCGCGGATCTTCTGTCGCGCGGCCACGAATGATTTCTCGCGGTCGGTCGCTTGTTCGTCCTGGGCGCGCACCAAGAGCGCAACCACCTCGTTCATCTCGGCTTCGATCAACCCGTCGATGTTGGCCCGCATTTGCCGGATGTCGCGGAACAGCGGCAGCGTGTCGAGGCCGTTTTCTTCCAGTTGCTGCAACTGCAGGTCGAGAATGCCCGAGACCAGCTCGCGGGCCAGGTCGCGGGCGCGCTGTTGTAGTTCTTGCTTATGGCGCAGGGTCTCGACATCGAGCGCCGTGACGCGCGGCGTTTCCTCGGCAGCGCGGATCGGCGCAATGGCCGCCGCGACGCACAGGATGATCAAGGCGATGTGCCGAAGGCATGTGCCGTCCATATTATTCTCCCAACCCCAACTGACGTTGAATGATCGCGTCCATCTGTCGGGCGGTTCGTTGGTCGGCCTCGGACATCGCGGCCAGCACGCCGCGCTCGTCGGTCACGTGGAGCACCAGCGGCTCGCTCGACGCCGTCTTGCCCGGCGTTTTGCCGCGCCAGTCGGTGGCTTCGAGCGTGACCTTGAGCTGGTCCCCTTTCATTAGCTTCAGATCGCGCAGCTCGAACGGCCAGCGCCCTTGGGCCAGTCGTGGCAATGGCTCGGCCAGAGGCACTTCAAAGGTCGATTCGTCACTGGTGCCGTCCGCGCGCTGTATCAGACATCGTACCCGCAAGCTCGCCAGCCCGAAATCATCGGTCGACCCGAAGCTGATGCGCGGCTTGCCGGTCGGTAAGACGTGCTGGGTGACGACGGCCGCGGTCACGCGGGGCGGCCGATCGGCCTTGATGCGAATGGTCCCTTGCAGGGGTTCGGCCAGCGACAGCCCGTCCTCGTCGACGACCTGAATCTCGTAGCGCATCAATTCGTGAATGTTGGCCAGCGGAGTTCCCATGGGCAAGAGCGTCCAATGCCGATTGTCCGCCATCGAACGCAAGGAGAACCGGGCTTCGCCGATCGTACACTCGGCCGAGCGGAGCCCCTTGTTCGCGCATTCGACATG
The DNA here is from genome assembly GCA_018242585.1 of Planctomycetota bacterium. Taxonomy (NCBI): domain Bacteria; kingdom Pseudomonadati; phylum Planctomycetota; species Planctomycetota bacterium. Next base: position 41,088 of record JAFEBQ010000040.1, on the reverse strand, counting down.
AATCGTCACATCGGTCCCTTCGACCACGGCCAGTTGATGCGAGCCCACGGGGGCGGCGGCTTGCGAGCGCGCGTACTCCGGCGGCGTGGCGTCCAGGCTGACCGTCACCACGGGGAGCGCGATGGCTTGGATATTCACCGGTTCGGTCGTATCGTCCCCCAGCCGCAGCGACAACTCGACGTCGTCGACCAGGCGGGAAAGTTGCAGGTTGAAATGACCATCGACTGTGGCATCGGCTTCGAGCGTGGCTTCGGCCGCCGCGCGGTCAGTGCCCGTGCGCAACAGGGCAATTCCCGCTGTCGGAATCGCGCCTTCGGCGTTGGCCGCCACGCGGACCGGCTGGCCATAGGGCAAGCGGAGCGTCGTGCCACCATGTTCGATATCGATCGGTTGGCCATTGACGGAAACCGTGACGATCCGCGTGGCCGTCGGATAGCGCGCCGGTTGAAGCGCCAGACGCCGAGCGAAAGCCCCCAGGTGCGCCGGGGCGATCAGAGTCGCCAGCCCCACGGCCAGCAATGCCGCGCCGGCGTACAGGGCTTGCCGGTTGAGCGCGCGGCGTTCGTGCGACCAGTCAGCGTCTAACTCCTCGCTAAATTGTCCAACGTAGCCGATCACCGCTTCGCGCAGGATGCGCGAGCCCCAGCTTTGCGCGGCGGGTTTCTCGAATTGCAGGGCCGCGACCAGGTCGTTCTCCAAGGCGTGTTGCTGTTCGAGCCAGAGGGCCGTCCGCAGCTCGGCATCACCTGCTCGGCTATCGCGCGCCCGGTGCAGCCACAACGCCGCGGCCCATGCAACACCGGCAGCTAGCAACAGCGACAGTCGAGCGCCGACCCGCAGGTTCAACAGATAGTCCAGCGCAAACACCACCGCCAGCAACACCACCGCCACCCACAGCGCGCGGCAAAGCTGGGTCGCCAAGCACAGCCGCGCACGCCGGCGCGCAATGCGGCGCAACCGCGCGCGCAAGGGCGAGCGCGCCCCGATCGCTAGGCCAGGTTGATTAACTTGCGCAGTAGCCATTCGACAATCAGCGTGCAGACCAGGAACAGAAACACAATCCAATTATGACCCAACGGGATGACTTCAATCGAGGACTGACTTCGGCCGTGGGCCGGAATTTCCTCGGGCAATCGGTCGGCGGTGATCAGATCATAGCTGCGACCGCCGGTCTGGGCCGCCAGTTGCTGCTGGAGCGACACATTCCGCCGCGCGGTCCGCCGCTCGACCGAAATAGGCGTGACCTGGAACGTCACTTCGACCGGTTGTCGGGCCAGCGGATCTTCGATCTGAATCCGATGCTCCCCTTCAACCAGCGCGGTCAAACGCGTTTCATAGACGCCCGGCCGGACTTGCGCCAGCGACAACGGTTGCTGGTCGCGTGATGCGTTGCTACCAGCGGCGGTCGACGAGCCGGCCGCGCCACGCGCCGGTAGCGAGACATGACCGACGAGCTTGCGATCGGGAAGTTTGTCGCTAGTGAGCGGGTCGTAATCCTCGTCAAAAGCGTCAACCGTCACCAAGACCGAGTCATCGACCTGATAGCTTTGCCGATCGGTGCGAACGACGAATCGCTTCTGGCTGCCGAGCGTGTGGCTCAGTCCCAGCCGATAGATCATTTGGGCCCAGAAGTGCCGGTAATACTTTTCGCCGTACTTGCGGCGCAGTCGCCACATCTCGTTGAACGCCAGATAGACCACCTGGCCTTTGCCATAGGGACGCATCACCAAGAGCGGCTGCGGCGTGCGGCCGTCGACGCAACGATCGGTCGGATGGGCCAACAGGATCGTCGCTCCGTCGCGCACGCGCAACACTGGCTGATACCAAGGCAACGGGTTCAGCGCGCTCCAGGCCTCGCGATTCTCCTGCGGTGTCGCGCCCAGTTGCATGAAGTCGTAGTGCGAGGCCTCGGGCGTCAGCCGCGGCGCAAACGGCCGCTCGTCGCGCAGCCGCGCGTCGGGGTCGACCACCACGGGGAGCAAGTCGGCCAGCGGCGTATGGGCCAACTGGCCGGGACCGAAATTAGGGCCGGCCATGACCACCAGTCCGCCCCCAAACATGTCGACAAACTCTTTCACGCGCTCGCCAAAACGGGTGCTCAGCGATTGCCCCGGCACATCTCCCAGAAAGATCACATCGTTGGCAAAGAACTCGCTCCGCGGGGGCACGAGCGACGGCAGGAACAATTCGTTCGACTGTCGCACCTTGGGATCGGCCGAACGTAAAAACGTGCGGAAACCCCGCTGACCCACCAATGGGTCGCGGTGGAAAACTTCCTTGACGAATCGCCACTCCCAAGTCGGTTCGTGCTCGACGAACATCAAGCGCAAGAAGTTGTCCTGGACCACCGCTTCGCGCCGGGCGACGTTGTTTTCGCGAACGACTTCTCCTTCTTGCGGATCGACTTCGGCGGCAAAGACCCAGCGGCCAACTTCCTCGGGCGTGACCGGCATGTTAATGGTCATGGTCTCGCCCGACAGCTCAACCTGTCGCTCGCCGAGCACGCGTGACGTGTTCGGTCCCTCGCTATGTCCCGGCGGCCAGCCAATCAGCCGGACGTTGACGGTGCGCCCTTCTAGTTCAGTTTGTTTGAGCGTCACCGTTAGCGAGGCCGCCTCTGATTTCTTCAGTAATAGCGGCGCTGTCAATTCAATTGACAGATCGACTGCCGCTTCGGGGCCGATACCCACGGTGTAGATCGGTGCATGCAGCCGTTCCACCGTTGTCAGAGCGGGCAAGCCCGAGTTCTGATCAAAGTCGCTCACCACGACGACCCCGGCCAGGTTCTGGCTGGTATGTCGATGGGCCAGGTCGGCCAGCGCGTTGCCGATGGCCGTCACTTCGCCATTGCTGGTTAATTGTTCGGCGAGTTGTTGACCAGTCAGCGCGGTGTCGCTCGACGCTTCGTTCTGCAGGGGGCGGACCCCAGCATTACGATCGAAGATGAATGCCCTCAGTCGAAATCGTTCGGATAGGCGCGCGATCCAGGGGTCGCGCTCACGGCGCAGTAGCGACTTTACATACTCTTGCCGATCGGGCACGGTCGACGATGCGGGCAAGTCGAGCACGTTGTTCAACTGTTGGCGCTGCGTCGTCGCCAAATCGTCGGCGATCGCCATGCTTTGCGTGCCGTCGAACAGCAGCCAGAGCCAAGGCCGCGGCTGTCGATCCACTCGCATCACCAGCGAAGGCTCGGCCAGCAGCAGCAACACCAACGCCAGCGCCGCCGCCCGCAACGTGGTCAGCAAGAATCGCACGCTGCGCGAGCGAACCGCTTGATAGCGGCGATAGAACAACACCGTGACCAAGATCAACAGCGCCACGCAGCCCCACGCCAGCCAGGGGAACTGCTGTGCCCATTCGGCCGACAGCGACAGTCGAAAATCGACCAAGCTGGCGTGGCCAGCGCCTGGCGCGCGACCAAGTAGCGTGTTGAGCCAACTCATGGGCGCGCCTCCGGCCGGCGATTCGGCCAGCCCAAGACGCCCAACTCGACGATCAATCCCACCCCAGCCAGTGCCAACAGCCAGGTCCATAGCGCGCTGGCCGACTGTCCGACCGCGGCAATGCTGATCTCGCCGTCGGTTGGCACCACCTCGACCGTCATGTCAGCGAGCCGGGCCAACAGTTCTTCGTTCTTGAGCGGCTTCAGTTCGCTTTCACGTTCGGGCCCCTGCACCGCCAGCGGGAACTGCCAATCGGTCGCCGTGTCGGCGGCGTCGCGCAGGCCCACGACTTTGTATAGCCCGCGCCGCATGATGCCGCGCAAGACAATGCCATAAGCCCGCTCGCCGAGGGCTTCGACGCTCAGGGCGTCTTCGGCTCCTTGCGCGTCGTAAAGTCGGAACTGCCAGGTGCGCTGCGTCGGCGCGATGGGCAGGACGATCGGTTCGCCGGCCGCGAAGTCGTGACGCGGCAAAGTGGTAGCCAGCAGGTCGCGCATCATCCGGTCGAACATCAACACCGCGTTGCACGTCGTTAGCGTGTTCCAATCGGACTGGATCGCGGTCGAAACGAACAGCGCCTGGCCACGCCCGATGCGGCGCTCGACCAGGAAGGGCTGATTGTTGTCATAACGCGCCAGCACGCGCGGCTGACGCCGGAGCGAATCTTGCTCATCCTTGGCGTTGGCGGGCTCATCCGCTTCGTTTTGCGCCCAGAGAAGCCAGCGCGGCGGCGCGGCTTTTAGCTCTTTCTCAGTCACCGCGGGTGATGTAAACGCGGCCGGCTTTTCGTCGATCGCCACCGCCTGAAAGAACAGCGGCTCGCGGTACAAATCGGCCAACTCCTCGGTCGAGGCATCCTCGATCGTGAAGAACGGATGCTCCAGCCCGGCGGTCGATAACCGGAACGGCGTCAGCGGCCTGTTCGAGTCGACCGGCCGGTGGCCGATCAATTCTCCCTTCAGCGGCAATGGCAGAATGCCGCGGCCATCGAGCCAGGCCTGCGTGTGCCAACTTGCCGCGTCGAAATCGGCACCGGCGGCGACGAGCAGCGGCCCCCCTTGCTCGACATACTCGCGCAGCAGCTTCACGGCCGGGCCGGGCGCTTCGACGCCGGCGATCACCACTAGTCGGGCGTCTTCGAGCAGCTCGCGATCGACCTCTTCGACCCGCACGTGCCGTATCCGCACGGCGTGCCGGGCGGCGTCGCGCTTGCTGCCGGGGGCGAGCAACCGGCGCAGGCGATACGTCTCGCCGAATCGACCTTGCGCCGGGTCTTCCTGATCGCCAAGGTTGTCGATGAACACGACGGGCAAGCTGGCCACGACCGGAATCGCCAGCGAGCGGGCATCGTCGCCGGCCAGACGATCGGGTGTCAGTTCCACCGTGGCCGAGACGTACGTGGCGTGGCCCGCTTCGACGCTGACGTCAAATCGGTGCGTGAAGGTCACTTCGCGCCGCTGGCCCGGTTCGAGATCGACCGTCTGACTTTCGACGGGCGTGCCATCGACAGCCAGGGTGACCTGCACGTTGCGCCGCGGGTTTGTCCCTTCGTAACGGATGGCGGCCACGAACTCAGTCGCGGTTTCGACGTCAGCCACGCCGTCTTGCACGCGGACGTCGGCCACCCAGGCGTTGTCCAGGTGCTCCGCCGCCAGTGACACCACTTGCAGATCGCCGTGGGCCGACAGTTCCTTGACGGGCAGGTCGCTGGGCCAGTTGACCGCTTGCAGATCGCTGAACAGCACCATCCGCTTGCCGGGCAACTCGGTCCCGCGCTGACAGGCCCGCAGCGCCGCTTCGACCAGCAGATTGCTCGACGCGGTTCGATCGACCGGTTCAATCAGGTCGAGCGCCGCCAACGCGTCATCCTTGGTCCGGTAAGGGTCGGCGCTGTAGTCCGCCGGATCGCTGGCAAAGGGGATCACGCTGATCAGGCTTTCGGCGGGCAAGCGATCGATCAAGCCGCGTGCCCGCTGCCGGGCGTCGTCCAGCAGCGTGCCATCGACGCGCTGATAGCCCATGCTCAGACTGTTGTCCACGAGCAGCACGGCGTGAATCGGCCCGCCGGTCGCCACGGCCGAAGCGGTCGGCGTGCATTGCGCGCGGGACAGACCCAGACCGATCAACAACAGGCAGCTTGAACGCAACGCCAGCAGCAGCAGATCGCGCAGTTGCAGCATCCGCCGCTGGCTGCTCATCGCCTCGCGCAGAAACTCCATCGCCCCCCACGACACCACGCGATACTTGCGCCGATGGAGCAAATGGATGATCACTGGCACGAGCGCGGCAAGCGCGCCCGCCGCGGCAAAGGCCAATCCACCGGCAGGAAAGCTGATCATCGGGGCGAGTCAACGAGGCGCGGGAAGGAACCAATCACGAATCAGACGAGGATGGAACGAACATTAGCAGCGAGCAGTCGAAGCGGTGTCCGGCGATCAGCGTTGGCCGAAGCGTTACGGTTGGCCAAAGCGCTTTTGCAAGGTGTCGATGCGACCTTCTTGGAGGATGGGCAGATAGCGGTTCGGCATGGCCAGCACAAAGCACGAGACCGCGGTGGCGTAGAGCTTTCCCTCTTCGCCACCGACGCGGCGATTGTCGCTCCAGCAGCCGTCGCTGTTCGGATCCTTGCCGGCAACCTGACTGGCCACCAGCGCGTCGCGCAGCGGCGGGTAAAGCTTGCTCCACGTCTCGCCACCCACCTGGTAAATCGCCTGGCCAACGTAATAGGTGGTGTACGAGTCAAAGGGGCCTTCGCCGTTCGGCTTCACCGACTTCATGTCCTTGATCGCTTTCGAGATCACCTCGACGTTTTTGCCTATGCGCCAGTCGTCGTACTGGCCAAATTCTTGCAGGCAGACCACGCCGCATGCCGCCATGGCCAGCGTGCCACGGTCGTTGCCGGTGTACGTGAATTGTCCCGGCACGCGCTGCATGGCCTGCTCGTCGAGCTTCGAGCGATCTCCGTCGACCGAGGGGCGATAGTGGCGGCGCACGCTCTTGATGGCTGACTCGATCACCTCGGGAGGAACTTCCAGGCCGCTGTCCACCGCGCTGCGCAGCGCCTTGGCCTGCATCACCGCCAGGCTCAGGTCGTGACCCCGCGGACGGCGCTGGGCCTGGTATTCCCAGCCCCCGTCGTCGCATTGCGTGTTGGCAATCAGCTTCAACGCCCGATCGAGCGCCGGGCTGATTCGCGGATCGCTCATCATGCCGTGCGCCTGGCCCAGCACAAAGCACGACAGGCCGTGGTTGTACATGTCGCGCTGCGGCCCCGCCACGTTGAGCAGACCCGACGGCTTGGCGCTTTTCAAGATGTAATCAAGCGCCCGTTCGACGACCTCGCCGTACTGTCCGCGTCCCGGCGCGTGGCCATCGGCCATAAAGGCCAACGCCCCCATCGCCACCAACCCCAGGTTCTCGGAATTCCAATTCCCCTGCGGCCCCTGATGACGCGCCAGCCATTTCAAGCCCCGCTCGAGCGCGGCCTGGCTGGCCGGCGTGACTTCCCAGTCTCCCTCGGCGCGCGCCCGACCAGCGTGGCCAACGACCAATGCCAAGGCCGCGAGCCAAAGCCCAACCTGGCGGACCATGTGACAGGGACAATTCGCGCTCAAAGGGCACTTTCGCAAGGCGGGAACGGGGCCGAGTTCCGCCCGCGACCGGCCGTCGCTAAGCGGTTACCCCTATTTGACTTGATGCGGGCAAAAGTTACAGGCCCCGGCCCGTTATTTTTGCTTCGATTTGTCGCTGGTCCGCTGGATTTCGGCCACCCAGGACGCCGGCAACGGCGAACCAGGCTGCAAGGCCACGTCCTCGGCCCGTTTCATTTCGGCGAGCGAGCGATAGGGGTCGCGCCGCTCGCCCGCCACCAGCCCCCACAGTCTTCCACGCAACGCGACCAGCGCGCCGCACGTCGGCCGCTGACCCGTCAACTCGTTGAGCGTCATCGCGGCCAGGCTTTGTCCCGATCCAGCGTCGAACCAGGTGAGCGTGACGCGCGCCTTGTCGACCAGTCCGGGCTGCGCGAGCAGGATGCGTCGCGCGTCGACCAGCGCGGCCCCCGACTCGGGTGCGATCGTCCGCTGCCATTGCAAGTCGCCCGAGTCGTTGGCGACGGCGAGCAGGCGATCGCGGGTGCGGATCAACGTCGTCTTGTCAGTAAGCGTCAGGTACTCAAGCGTCTCGAACTCGACGCGCTGCCAGTGCCGCTCGCCGGTGGGGAGGTCAAAGCAACTGACCAGCGGCACGCCGGGCTGCGAAACAATCACCCGATCGCCGACGATCAACGGCGGCTGGGCTCGCCAGGTTTGCGTTTTGTTGTCCAGCATGCCGCCGGTCCAAGCCTGGCGGCGCAGCCAGCGCAACTGGCCATCGAGCGTCGTGGCCACCACCACGCCCCCGGTCGCTACCACCAGCAAGTCGTCACGCCGCGCGGCGTGGCACGGCGTCTCGCGCTTCCACACGTCGCGCAATTGCAGCAGCGGCCACTCGGCCTCGACATTGCCCGATTGAGCGTTTAGCCTTGTCAGCGAGAGTTGCACCGTATCGGCCTGGGGCCAGGCCGCGGTGACCAGCACGACGCTCGAACCGACGGGGAACGGATCGCTGACTGGCTGGATCGTGTCGGGGGTCTTCCAGAGCGGGTGGCCGTCGCTTAAGTCCAGGCACACCACGTCGGCGCCGCCGGTGGTGAGCCGGCGCGCAAAGACCTGGTTGCCACGCACCGCCGGTTTCATGGCGGTCAACAGATGTGCCGCCGCGCTGCCGGGCGAAGTCGACGGCGCGGTCCAGAGTCGCGTCCCTTTCTCCAGATCGTACGCTGAAATCTGGAATCGATTGCTGACCAGCAGGCGATCGTCAACTTGCGTTGTGGCCAGTTGCCAACCGAAACCATCGATATCGACGCGCGACATCTGCTCGGGCTTATCGCCGACCGAGCCTTCGAGCTTGTGCAGGTTCTCGGCTCGGCAAGCAAACGGCCCGGGCACGGCCAATTCTTTGCGCCGCGCGGCCGTCACGCTTCCCGAAACGTCGGGGCTGGGTGCGGCCCGCCGCAATTGCGCCACCAGCCGTGCCGCTTCCTCGGGCGACATCGACTCATCCCCCAGCGTCAACGGCGCAGACGGCAGCGATGGCGTCGGCTGGCCGAGCGCCGCGGTCGCCAGCTCGCGCCGCCACCGCAAATCGTTGCGTCGCATGGCGAGCGATTCGTTGTCGGCCAGTTGATAGTAGCGCGCCGCTTGCTGAGCGTCTCCGGCGGCCAGTGCGCGATCTCCGAGCCAAAGGTGCGCCTCGGCCGCCGCCGTGGTGCCGGGGAATTGCAAGGCCACCAGGGCGACCGTCTCGGCGTCGGCTTCGTTGGCGGCCTGGCGAAATCGTAACTGAGCCACCGAGCCGAACTCTTGTTCCATCGTCTGGCGTAAGCCTGGTTCGTCGCGCATGATGGCGGCCACCGCTTCAGGGAGCGGCGTCAGCCAATCGGGATCGCGCTTGCGCGGAATCAGACCGTCAAGCTGGCCCAACGTCAGATGGTTCAGCACTTGGCACGCATCCTTCAGCGCGCCGCCGCTGACGGCCGCTTCAAAATCGGCCAGCACGTTGAAGCTTTCCTTGCCCAGTTGCTCGACCAGCGGATGACGCCATTGGGTGGGCACCGCGGTCGGGGGACGCTGCTCGTGAAGCTGATCCTCGGGCAGGTTGCGAACAGCAAGTGCCGCGGCCCAATCGGCCAGACGCATGGTCTGCTCGCGTTCCAAAGGCAGGCGATCTTCGGGGTGCCCCCGCGCGCCGTCGCTGTAGCTTCGCCCGCCAAAAAAATGGAGTTGGCGGCAGAACTGGTGAACTAGGTTCCAGTCGTCACGCATGACCAGCTCGATGAGCTGACGGCGGAGCAAGCGGTCGATGAAAAAGCTTTGCGTGCTGACGGCCACGCTCGACGTGCCGATCAACGACGGCTCGATCAAGTCGTACGGGCTACGGACCCGATCTTCACCGGCGGCCAGGGCGACGGCAGTGTACGTGTCGATCCACTTGTTGCTCAGCACGCCCATGCTGAGGTCGATCAGCCCGCCCAGCGCGTCGAGTTGCCGCACCCGGTCGTCTTCAGATAAAGCCGAGGTTTCGACCGCTTCGAGCAGCCCATTGGCCAGGCCGGAGCCCAGCACGCCATCCGCGCCGGCGGCTAGCGCCTCGACGGCGCAGGCCGCAGTCCACGCCTCGGCGGCCACATTCTTGGGTCGGGCCGCGAGAACCGTCTTGAGCCAAGCGTCGAGCGTTCCCTGCGTGGGTGCCGACTTACGAACCTGGTCCAATATGTCAGCTTCGACGAACAAATTAAGCGTCGGCGGGCGGGCCAACTCGATGCTGCGCACGACGAGTTGGCGTTGCCCCTTGCCCGAGTTGCCGTACAGCCCGACGCTGGCGATGCGCCCTTGCGGCTCGCGGATTGGCTCGAACATCCGGGTCCAGGTTTGGCCGTCCTCGCTGATGGCACAGCGCACCGCGCCACCGGCCACGGCCAGCCGCAACCAGAACGGCCGCGCCGTCCAGGTTTGGATTGGCGTCTTGTCCCGGTTGAACTTCAACTCGTTGCGTGAATCGAGCGAGCGCGTGAACGTGTAGGCGTGCCCGCGCGAGTTCTGGGCCGCCACGAACGCCACGCCCACGCGCGGCTTGCCGTCGGTGTCGCCCAGGTAAACGGCCGTCTGCGGTGTCGACGACTCGATTCGGAATAGGAACTCGGTGGGCCTAGTTACATCGACGGGGAACCAGGCCCGGACGTCGCGATCGGGATTCGTCGCCGTCAGCGACAACGTGCCATTGGGCGCGGGGCTCCAAATGGCCCCTTGCGGGAGCGACGTTTGCCAGTCGCGCTCTTGTGGCGTCGCCACGACCGTGCGCGGCGTGGGAACGGTGAACGAGAATGGCTCGCTGCGCAGTAGCTCCATGCCGGCCAAGAAGGCGGTGTCCTTGCCGCTGTCCAGGATCACCTCTTGCGGAGCTTCGGCCAGCGGCACGATCAGCAGGGGAATCTGGCCGCGCGACAGGACGATGTGAGCCGCTTGATACCGCAGCTCGACCACGCCGCGCCCCAGGCGCGCGTAGCGCTGCTCGTCGTGCGTGGTAAGCGACAATGCGTCGGGCGTCGGTTGCGCGCCGCCACGCGTCGCCTGGTACGCCGCCCAGCCCAGGTACGGCTTCTCGAAATAGTCGAGCGTTACCCCTTGCTGGCCGGCCCACAAATGCAACTGAAAATCGCTCGGCTGGCCGACGTTGATCCGCCACACGGTGCCGGGCGTCCAGGGGGCGAGCAGCCGGAACCGCCCGCGCATCGACAAGCCATTCACGCGTCGCCGCGTGGCCGATTGGGACGAGCCCGACAGCGTCTGCCACCATTGGCTCAGATCGTTCGCCGCGCGCCCCGAGGTGTCGAACGGCAATTCGTCGTAACACGCCTGGGCAATCGGCCGCACCGGCCGCGCCAGCGTCTCGACCCACGGCGCCGCCTGGCCCCCAGCACCGGTTGCGGGCACTACCGGGACTGCGATTGGCTTGGGCATGGCCGGTTCGTTGTTTGCCGGCCCGGGATCGGCGTCGGGCATGACGGCCGCGTTGGGTTGCTTGTTGTCCGTCGCGCCGCCGACGGGTTTCGTCGGACCGGTGTTCACGGCCACGACATGTCCGGCCTCGTCGCTTGCCGGCCGATTCGCGACGCGGTAGCCAATAAACGAAAGCGGCACGAGCACCGCGGCGGCCAGCGCGACCGCGATCAGTCGTCGCCGGCGGCGCAGGCGCGCGGCTCGTTCAAGAACCGCAGTCACATCGACGCCGTAGCGCCCCAGCGCCGTGTTGAGCAATTGCTCCAGGCGAATCTGCTCGCGAATCGCCCCGCGCAGTTCGTGCGAGAACGGCAGTCGCTGCCTGAGCAGAGCCAACTGGCTGGCGGAAAGTTCCTCGGGCGGCGTCTCTTGCACCAGCCGGACAAGCTGGTCGTCAGTCATCGTCTTCCGCCTTGAACTTGCGATCGAGGCAGTTCTTCAACGCCTGACGGGCGCGAAACATCAACAGCTTGGCCGCCCCTTCGCTGCGGCGGAGCTTGTCACCGATTTCGGACAGCCGCAGTTGCGAGCAATAGCGCATCTCGATCGCTTGCCGCGCGCTGTCCCCCAGTCCGTCCAGACAGCCCGGCAGATGATCGAGCCCGGCCTCGGGTTCGTCGGCTTCGACCTCGGCCAGCGTGTCGAGTTCGAGGCAAAGCTGTGTCCAACCCGATTCCTTGCGCTGCCGCACGCGGCGGACATGCTCGCGCAGCAGGTTGCGGGCGATGCCGATCAGCCAGGGGCGAATGTCATGCGAGACGGAGAAGCGTTCGCGGGCCATGAAGCAGCGCAGAAAGACTTCCTGGGTCAGATCCTCGGCGTCGTTGGACTGCAAGAGTCGCGCCCGCAGGTAGCCAAAGACGAGCATCTGGTATCGCTCGACAATCTGGGCAAAGGCGGCCCGGTCGCCTCGCTGCATGGCTTCCAAAAGCGCCCGCTGGTCCTCGGGTACGGTGTCGGTCGCCGTGGCTGTCACGCCGCTCGCCATCGCGTCTTCAGCAGAAGCGGCGTTGTTAGCAATTTCGGGCGCAGCCTCAGCCGGCGCGGCCACGTCGCGTGGCGTCAGATCGGCGGGAGCGTGGGCAGGCGGGTCAAGTTCCGAGGCCATAGTCCGTTCATCGTACCCGGCTGCAACTAGATGCGGCAACTATTTGGACTGGACCGGAGAAATGAACACGACAGCGTTCAAACGCTGCTGAAATAATTCGAATCGATCTCTTAGAGCCTTTTCGGAGGGGCGGTGAAGCTGTTCACATATAAGCTTTGTCCCGTCCAATGAGGCATATGCTGTGTCGGCGATCACATCAGGATGGAGCCTGATTACCAGGGATTCAGGTTCAATACCAAGAAGATTTAGGTCGAAAAGCGTGTGTATGTCTGCGCGTAGAAGCAAACCGTTCCGGGGATGGTTGTCTTCAACGCCTCGATATGGGCTGATGTGAGCCGCTTCGAGGACGTCAAGCAGGCTGCAGCCAGTCACAACACAACGATTGCCATAACGAACTCGCAACGTATCACGAAACGACTGCTGCCCTCGACGCTCTTTGATTTGTCGAAAGACGTGCCTGCGCCGGTCATTGCCGCACGGTTGAAAGTCAGACTCTACTTTTTCGGTGTCTAATGTTTGGTTCGCCTCGTCCGCAGAAACGTAATGAGCGGATATGTTGACGACATCAACGACACCTTGATGGTTCCATAGCGCGGCAGCAACTTCTTGGCCACCGCGATCGTCTTGTAGCCAAATTGTAGGACTGCTTCCATTCATCGCATGGTTCTTTTTCCTGCGCCCCGCCCTGCCCTCTTTGATTATCCTAAGGCTGATGTCTCGCTGCGCCGTCCAAATTGGAATGACCTTCGAGAGTGGTACTAGGGCGGCGTATCGGATTTTGTTGTCTTCGGGTTGTACAAACAGGACATGAGTGATGCCGCGAGCTTGCTCGCTCGCAATCTTGCGCGAGAGCGAACCTTCCCAGTCACCTTTGACGTCAGCTAGCAATTGAGCGGCAGAGTATGTCTGAACCCGTTTTGAGTCCCGGCTGTTTTCTTGGCGGCGCCAGCAGAGACGGACAGAAATCGAAAGCCGATCACCCGCTGGTGAAACTGCGCCAATTGCTTGCCGTTTGCCACTCCGTTGGTCTTTGACATCAGTGAATCCTCGGCTCGCTAAAAACGCAGGCAGAATGGCGCGTGTGCGCTCCTCAGCAGCAAGGCTGTCTGCCGTTCGGAAAACACGCTTTGCCATGGAATGCCTCAGTTACTCACTTAATGTCGAATCGCATCCAATTAGCTGCGTAAGTGCGGCCTACGCGTTTAGATGCAGCGCAGCCGACAAAAGAACGAAAGATGGTGCTAGTTGATTCAGCTCGCAAAACTGCACTTAGTCCATTCGCTCGGCATGCAAAGAATCTGCGAGTTGTAACGCTTTGGCCTTGCCTCAGCGTTGCTTCAACCAGCCATCACAGCCTGCCGTGCCCATCTTTGAATCTTTGCATCGAGCGACGTGCCCCTTGCAGGAAAAACACAATATCTTCTTGCATTTACTGCATTCGTAAACTTGGCTTTGCGACTTCTTGCGGTTACAGCCGTGGCAAATAAAGTCAGCCATCGTATCGCTCCATGTTGCGGTATTGATGTATCACTGGCTACAAACAATACCCAACCCGTAAACAGATGTCACGCATTCGTGACGCGTGGCCCAACAACTTGTTTTTCGAGATGCGCAGCCTCAAGAGGGATCGAGGCGTTTCCCATTGCCCTCTTGTCGCTGCGCGACACCGACAACTAGTTGTCGGTGTTACCCAAACTTTTATTTCGTGATCATCTCGACGCCATGCCAGACGATTGCTGCTGGGCGTGCGGGTGACGTGATTGTCACTTCGACTCGGACGTCGCGGCTGGTGAAGTCGTTGAGGGCGATCTTCACCGGTAGCGGCAGGCGGCCTTCGCGCCAGACGGGCACGTCGCCGTCGTAGAGTTGCCGGTCTTCCACGCGCACAATCAATCGCGACGAGCGCTCGACCGGCGCTTCGGGATGAGACAATAGCAGGCACAGGCTCGGCCGCTCGGCCGTGATCGTCAGCTTGCGGCTGAACTTCAATGATCCTTCGCGCGGGATGAAACAGACGCGGAACGTCCGGCCGCCGTCGGGCGTGGGAGCCAGGCGCTGCACGACATCGACCCGCTTCTCGGGCGTGTCGCCGAGCCAGGACGACAGGCCGGGGATCGTTTCGATCGCGTGCTTGGCCACCAGCTGCGTCAAAGCCGCGCGGTCCAATTCGACCAGCGGCTCGAACCAGTTCCAAACGTCGCGCACGTCGAGCGGGTCGGCCCCGCGCACGCCGGGCTGATCCAAGCTGTCCACCACCAGGGCCAAGCGTTGCTCGACGCTTGTCGTCGACGAAGCCGGCGTGAGAGGGATTGGCGAGGTCGCTTCGGCCGCGCCGGCCCCCTGACGGATCGGCGTCTCGAACAAGACGGTGGGCCGCGCGCCGGCCGAAGCATTTGCCGTCGTGAGCGTCACCCGGCCGCGCGCGTAGCCGCCTGTGCCGACCAGGTCGTCGAGCCCGAACTGGGTGCGGAACGTGGCGGCCACCGGCGGCAGCTCGAACAGCAGCTCATCGTGCGCCTGAACGCCCCAACCCCAAGCCGCCAACCGCCCGCCGCAGCGCATGGCCGTCCCTTGCACGTTGGCGTCGGTCCGCGGCTCGCGCCACGCGCCGCCCAGGGTGTGCCGGGCGCGGTGCGCCGCCGGTTCGAGCGAAGAAAGAGGAGCTTCGTGTGGCTCGAACCAGACGCGCAGCCGAATCTTGGTGTGTGGCACGAGCAGCCGATCGGGACTCCAAGCCGGTTGCACGAAGTGTTGCCAGTTGTCGGGCTTGTTGGCGTCGCGCATTGCTTGGGCGCGGTAGCGCTCGATGCTGGTCGTCAGGCGCAGGCCGTCGATCGTTTCGAGCTGCACCAGCCGCGATTGCACGTTGGGCGACAAGTGAGCGAGCGCGTCGAGCCAACTGCTCCAAGCAGGGCGCGCGGGCAAGTGCAGCTCGGCAATCTGCTCCCACGGCACCAGCGACGTTCCCTGGTCCAAGAGCAAGCGCACGCCGGTGTCGGCCCAGCGCAGCGAGCGGAACGGTTGCCGGCGGCCGTCGCGATAGAAGAGCGTGGCCGGTTGATAGTGGTTGGCCGAGCGACGCTGCCAGACCACGCGGCGAATCTCGTCGGGCCAAACGCGCAGGGCGCGCGGCTCGGCGGCCACGAGCCAGGGTTGAGGCGTTTCGACCAGCAGGCACGCCGGCTCAGGAATCTGGGGCAGCTCGACGGCCGACTGAAAGCCGGTCACTTTACCGGGCAAGGTGTCGCCGCCGAAGAACTCGACGAAAGCCGTGGGCTGCGCGGCGGGGAGCAACTGCGTATCACGCAGCCAGCGCAAGGCCGGCGCGCCCTCGAACAGGCGGCGGCCGGCCAACTCGGGATGGCCGTCGGAGTTCCCCCAGTCGCGAACTTCGCCGCCGGTGGTCGTCGTGCCGTCGAGCCAGCCGGCAACATAGCGCGCCGGATCGGCGGCCGCGCAAGTCGATGATGCGCCAAATACAGCGGCGCAGGCGACCGCGACCAACATGAACCAGCCAGCGCGAACGATCCGCCGCATATCGTAGGTCCGCTAGGCGAAGACGCTCTTGACCAGGTTGCCATGCACGTCGGTCAAACGGAAATCGCGCCCGGCGTAACGATAGGTGAGCTTGGTGTGATCGAAGCCCAGCAGGTGCAGCATCGTGGCGTGCAGATCGTGGACGTGCACGCGGTTCTCGACCGCCTGGAAGCCGAAGTCGTCGGTCGCGCCGATCACCTGTCCCCCCTTCACGCCGCCGCCGGCCAGCCAGGCCGAGAAACCATAATGGTTATGGTCGCGGCCGTTGATCTTGCCGGCATTCGCGCCGGGTTGGGGCAGTTCGACCGTCGGCGTGCGGCCGAACTCGCCGCACCAGAGGATCAACGTCTCGTCGAACAGGCCCTTCTGCTTCAGGTCGGCAATCAGGGCGCCGATCGCCTGGTCACATTCCTTGGCCAATCGGCGGTGGTTCTTTTCGATGTCGTCGTGGCTGTCCCAGGGTTGGCCCGCGCCGTGGTAGACCTGGACGTAGCGGACGCCGCGCTCGACCAGCCGGCGGGCGATCAGAATCTGCCGTGCTTGGACGCCGGGGCCGTACATGTCGAGCACGTGTTGCGGCTCGCGCGAGACGTCGAACGCCTCGGCGGCTTCGCGCTGCATACGGAAAGCCAGCTCGTAGCTGTGGATGCGGGCCTCGAGCACCGGGTCGCGCTCGCGCGCGGCCAGGTGCCGCTCGTTGAATTGCGCCAGCAGGTCCAACTCGGTCCGCTGAGCACCGGTCGAGACGCGATCGTTGCGGATGTTCTCGATCAGCTTCTCGATGGCCGTGTGCTGAGTGTCGATGTAGGTCCCTTGATAGATGCCCGGCAGAAACGCCGAACGCCAGTTCTCGGTCCCCTTGGTCGGATAGCCGTTCGGACACATGGCCACGAAGCCGGGCAGGTTTTGATTCTCGGTCCCCAGTCCATAGGTCAGCCACGAGCCCATCGTCGGCCGTGTCAGCCGGCCATCGCCCGAGTTCATTAACATGAGCGATGGTTCGTGATTCGGCACGTCAGCGAACATCGAACGAATGACGCACAAGTCGTCGATGTGCTTGGCCGTGTGGGCGAACAGCTCGCTGACTTCGATGCCGCTCTGGCCGTACTTCTGGAACTTGAATGGCGAGGGGAGCGCGGCGCCAGTTTTGCGCTCGGTTCGCAGCGTGCTGGGCAATTCCTTGCCGGCGTATTTCTCGAGCGCCGGCTTGGGATCGAACGTGTCGACGTGGCTGGCGCCGCCGTTCATGAACAAGTGGATGACGTACTTGGCCTTGGCCGCGAAGTGGGGCGGCTTGGGCGCCATCGGATTGACATAACCCGCCGGGGCGGCCGAGGCCGACGACAGCAACCGATCGTCGTTCAGCACGCCGGCCAAGCCGAGCACGCCCAGTCCCATGCCGGCGCGACGCAGCAGTTGCCGCCGCGAGATCGTCGCGTCGCCGTCGGTGGGATCGTGATTGCAGTGGTGTGACATGAGCGCGTGGCTCCTTGCGGGACGGCAAACGACTTAGTCGATGAACATGAACTCGTTGGTGTCGAGCAGAATCTGGGCCAGCGTTTCCCAAGGACTGAGCGGGCGCGGCAGCGGGCCGTGAAAATCTTTCGCCGCGTCCCAGATGCGACGATCCGTGCCCAGCGACTCGAACCGGGGCAAGAACTCATAGCTGTCAAACGAGCCGCTCTCGCGGCACTGGACCAGCAAGTCGATCACCTCGCCCGGTTGGACATCGATCTTGTCGATCGTCGCGCCAACCGTTTTGTTCTGCGCGGTCCAGCGGTTGAGGATTCCCTGGCGACTCGACACGACGATCAACTCGACGCCGTCCCCCTGGTCGCTGGGGTGCTTGAGCCGGCCCAGGAACTTGACCTGACCCGCTTCGGGTGCGGTCCAGCGAATGACCGCGGAAACGTCGCGACTGGAACCCGGGTGTCCGCCCGTCGGCCCGATCTTCAAATGGCCAAGCTTGGGGTCGGGAAACTTCGGCCCGCCGTTCCATTCCTTGCCCGTCCAGTGAGATATCGTCGTGAAGCCGACAACTTTCTTGGCTTCTTCATCAATGCCGGCGTAACCATATTGCCAGGTGGCCGTGGTGTCCGACTTGGACTTCGGGTTCTCGATGTACCGTCGGGCCAGTTCCAGTTCCTCGGGCTGGGGATCGCGCGCCAGGGCCAGGCGGAACAACGCCGTCACGCGCGTCTTCACATCGTCCGGCTTGCCCTTCAAAGCGCGGGCGGCCAGCTTGCTGGCCTGGTCAATGACCAGCGGCGAGTTCATCATCCACAACGCTTGTTGCGGCACCGTGGTGCGCGGGCGCTGATCGTTGCTAACGTCGGGGTTGGCAAAGTCGAAAATCTGCAGCGCGTTCGGCATGTCTTGCCGATCGACCAGCCCATAGACCGTGCGGCGTGCCGAGTACGGCGACTTGAACAGCTCGACGGGGCGGCCACCGACGCGAGTTTCCAACACGCCCGCCACCGACAGGAGCGAATCGCGCAGCGGCTCGAACTCCAATCGCTGGCGGTTCATCCGCCAGTACCAGTGGTTATCGGGATCGATCTTGGCGCGCCCTGGCTCGACGTGGCTCGCTTGCTGATACGTGGCCGAGAGGACCATCAGCCGGTGCAGTTGCTTGACGCTCCAGCCTTGTTCCATGAATTGCGAGGCCAGCCAGTCGAGCAACGCCGGGTGAGACGGCGGGTCGCTGCGCGTGCCAAAGTCGCTGGGGCCTGGGACGATGCCGGTGCCGAAGTGGTGCAACCAGACGCGGTT
Source organism: Planctomycetota bacterium (assembly GCA_018242585.1). NCBI lineage: Bacteria > Pseudomonadati > Planctomycetota > Planctomycetota bacterium. The sequence goes on along the minus strand of JAFEBQ010000040.1, from coordinate 22,627 downwards.
GGCCATCACGCGCGCGGTCAGCGGGTTGTCGCGGCTGGTGATCGCTTGGGCCAGTTCGAGCCGGCCGCTGCCGCGCGTGAAGGGCTGTCGCCCCGACGGCGAGGCGGCTTCGTAAAACTGGCGCGGCACTTGCTTGCCGCGCCGGCCCGGATTGCCGCGAATGAAGACCACGGGATTGTTGGGCTGTGGCGCGTCGTTCAGGACCATCGCGCGCGGCGGCGCGGCCGGCGACGTGGCCTTGAGGTTCTCGATCTTGCGTTCGAGCTGAGTGTACGTGTCGCGTGTCTTGCGATCGAGCAAGCCGCGAATCTCCCCTTCCGACACGCGGACAGGTGATTTGTCGCCATAGAAGACCTGGCGCAGTTGCTCGGCCGCCGGGTCGTCGAGCTTTTCGGGGCGCTTGGCATCTTGGCCTTCGACCGGCTTGGCTTGCAGCTCGGTCCATTGCTTGTCGACGTCGGTCAGGGCCTGCTGGTAGATCGCGATCAGATCGTTCATCGAGCGCGGCGGCGCGGCCAGGAACGCCGTGAGCAGAATGCGGTTGTGCTTGGCCTTGGCTTCGGTCTCGTTCTGCTTGAGCCGCTCGACGATCTTGTCGACTTCGCGGTCGAAGTCCTGGCCGGCTTCGGTGAGCTTCGAGCATTCATGCCAGAGGGCAAACGCCGAATCGAACGGCTTGCCATGCTTGGCCAGAAAATCGCGCCAGCGGCGGACGATTGGCGCCCGGGGCTCCCCTTGCCGGAACGAGAACATGAAATCGTCTTCGGCGTTCTTGTCCTTGCGCGATTTCAGACGTTCGATCAGCACTTGGGCCAGGTAGTCGCCGACGCGTGCGCGAACTTCTTGTTCGAGGCCGACGCGGGCTTTTTCCAGGTAGTCGCGTGCGTCCTTTTCGCGGGTCGCGAGTTCGGTTTGGAACTTCTGGTAAGCCGGCCCGTCCTCGGATTCGCCGATTTGCGGCAAGTCTTTCGGCTCGACGCAACTGGCAAACACGCCATACATCGAATAGTAGTCGTCGGTCGGAATGGGGTCGTACTTGTGATCGTGGCAGCGAGCACAACCGACCGTCATGCCCAGCAAGCCGCGCGAGACGACGTCGATCCGGTCGTCGATGATGTCGGCCGTGTTGTTCGAGAAGCGCCGACCGACGGTTAAGAAGCCGAGCGCGGCCAGCGCTTGTGGCTCGCGCGGGTCGGGCAACAGGTCGGCCGCGAGCTGTTCTTGGACAAAGCGGTCGTACGGCAGGTCGCGATTGAATGCATTGATGACATAGTCGCGATAGGTATATGCATACGGGTAGCGGCGCTCTTCGGTGAAGACGTAGCCCTTGGTGTCCGAGTAGCGGGCCACGTCCAGCCAGTGCCGCGCCCAGCGCTCGCCATAGGCGGGCGACGCCAACAGCCGCTCGACCACCTTGGCAAAGGCGTCGGGCGATTTGTCGGCGGCAAAGGCTTCCATTTCTTCATAAGTCGGCGGCAAGCCGGTCAGGTCGAACGTCACGCGCCGCAACAGCGTGCGACGATCGGCGGCGGGTGACGGCGCAAGCTGGTGCGCGTCGAGTTCGGCCAAAATGAAGCGATCGACCGGCGTGCGGCACCAGGCTTCGTTGCTGACTTTCGGCAACTCGGGCTTCTTGACTGGTTGATAGGCCCAGTGGGTGCGACGTTTTTCTTCGTAGCTGTCGCGGGGCTCGTGCGCGGCCGGGGTGGTGCTTTGATCGGCGGCGACGTTGGCCGGCCAGGGCATGCCCATTTTTACCCAGGTAGTCAGGGCGGCCAATTCATCGGCGGGTAGCTTGCCATCGGGGGGCATCTGCACATCGCCGTCGTAGCGGGTGACCTGGATCAGACGACTGCGATCGGGTTCGCCGGCCACGGCCACCGGCGCGCCGCCCGCCCCGCGCATCAGGAACTCGCGCGAATCAAGTCGGAGCTCCGCCTCTTGCTCCTTGGGACCGTGGCAACTGACGCACTTTTCGTTCAAGAGCGGGCGAATCTTCTTCTCGAAGAACTCTTCCTGCTCGGGAGGAATCTTGGGCGCGGGCTTGGCCGGCTCGGCAGCCCAGGTCACGGTTGCGATCGTTGCTGCGCCGACCGCGAGCGCACTCCACACGGCCACACAGCGCACTGCGTGAATAGCTAGCCGCCACCGTTGATCGTGAGTGTGTTGCGTCATGGCGTACTACTTCACTGTCCGGCGGTCGGCACGCGAACCGACATTTTCGAGTCGACGTAACGCCAGTTCTTCACGAACGAAATGCAATCGGCCATCTCCTGGAGCGAAATGTTCTTTTCCAAGCCGTCGGGCATCAGCGAGATGCCGTTCGATTGTAACTCGTCGATGTTGCCGCGCAACAGAGTCAGCGTCTTTCCCTCGGGCACGCGCATGGTCAGCGAGCTGGGCGTTTCGGCCAGAATGATCCCGGTGTAGGCCAGCCCATCGGTGGTTACCAACGTATAGCTGACGAAGTTGTTATCGATTGCCCGGTTGGGCTGTAGAATGTCGGTCAACACTTGCAGTTGCGACTTGGCCGGCATGAAGCCCAGACTGGGACCGACGTCGATGCCGACGTCGCTCAGCCGGTGACAGGTGCTGCAGTTCTTGCGGAAGACTTCCTTGCCACGAACCGGGTCCGCTTCCAGCTTCAACGCCGCCTGGTACTGATCGAGCACCTTCGTCCGATCGGCCGGCAGCGCCGAGGCCAAGAGCTTCGTCGCCCGTTCGCGAATCTTCACATCGGCCAGCTTGGAAAGTTGCGTGGCGCGGGCCACGCCCAACTCGCCGGGCTTGAGCTTGCCGGCTTCGATGGCGTCGAGCAGCGCCACGATCCGTTCCGGCCGGGCGATCAGCCCATCGAGCAGCACGTTGCGCACCGACGGCGATTGACGCGGCAACAGCTCGAGCAGCGTCAGCCCGACGCGCGGATCGGCGAACGTCGCCAGCACCGACGCGGCGCGGGCTCGCAACGGTTGCGACGCCTCGCTTCCGGCCAGCGTCTTCAACACCGGCGCGGCGGTGTCGTAGGCGACGTATCGCAGTACGTCGCAGGCTTCGAGTCGCACCGCTAGCGAGGCTTTCTCGCTTTGGGCGGCTTCGACCGCCTGGGCGGTCACCTGGTCGACCAGGGCGCTAACTTCGCTCGAGTCGCTTGACTTGGCCAGTTGCGATAGGTTGCCCCCTTTGCTGCGCATTCCGGCGGCGACGGCCTGGAACGCGGTCAGTTGCAACAGCGTGGCGCTGGGGCCGGTCGATTGTCGCGCCGCCAGCAACACCTGGGTAATCGGTCCCGCGTCGCGGCTGGCGCCGATCATGCGGACCACGTTCTCGAGTAACGCCAACTGCGCTTCCGAGGCTTCGCCACCGGTCGCGCGCAACGAGTCCATCAATCGCAAGGCCACGGTGGGCATATGTTCCGGCCGCGCGCACATCACGGCTCGGCCCGCCCAGACGTCTTCGACATCGCGGACGGCGACCTTGGCCAGCCCGCTGCTCACGTCGTCGCCGGTCACGCCACCTAGGCTGAGCGCCGCTTGAAAACGAACGCGCGCGTCGGCGTCGTCACACAGTTTTACTGCCGCTGTCTTGAGCGACGCCACGTCGGCCAGACGTGATTCGGCCAACCGCAGCGCCTGTTCGCGGACGTTCGCATCGGCATCGGCCAGTGCTCGCTGCACATCGTCGGCTTGCAGCGACTTCAAACCTTCGAGCGTCCACAAGGCCTGGGCACGTGCGGCAGGCGCTTTGCCCGAGGCGGCCATCTTGCGCAAAGCTGGTACGGCCATTTGATCTTGCCGTTCATACAACAACCGGGCCGCCGTCTCGCGCCACCAGGCGGTGGGCTGTTCAAAGTACGCGACCAGGTCGGCCGACGACGCCTTGCCGAGTGCCGGCTGCGCTGGCTTGGCGACTGGTTTCGTGCTGACAATTCGGTAGATGCGCCCGCGGTCGTCACCGTAGCGCAAGTCGGGGCGCTTCTTCAACTCCTCGGGCATGAACTGCGGGTGTTCGATGACCGCGCGGTACATATCGACGATGTACAACGCGCCGTCCGGCCCGGTCTCGGTATTCACCGGTCGGAACCAGGTGTCGCGCGTGGTCAGAAAATCGCGATCCTTCCGGGCCGGCGTGCCCACGAAGGTGGCGCCGTTCGACGCGATGGTTTCACGATGGATCAGGTTGCCGGTCGGCTCGCAGGTGAAGCTATTGCCGTAGTACTCGGCCGGCAGCGCATGGCCGCGAAAGATGCAAATGCCGCAGGCGGCGGTGAACTGGCCCGCGTGGTTGATCGACGTAGTCCAGGTTTCGCTGATTGGGAAGATGTGCGAGGCGTCTCCCGACGCCGCCACGTCGGTTTGCACGGCGGCAATCGTGGCCAGCGGGTTGCGGTGTAAATACTGTTCGGCCAACACCACCTGAATCAGCGGGTTACGGTTGCTGACGATGAACCGGTGGCCATAGTCGTCGAACGTCATGCCGAACTGCCCCGCCCCGGCGGCCAGTTCGCCGGTGGTCCCGAGCGGGTCGAAGCGCAGGTCTCGGTTTCTCAGCGGCAACGGCTGGGGATCTTTGGCCCGGGCCGAGACAGCCGTCCCGCCGCGCAGACCCGAGTTGACATACACATAATTGTCCAGCGCGAAGCGGGGGTGGTTCACGCGCAACTGCGGGTTCTCTTCGGCAAAACCTGTGAACCAGACTTCGGTGTTGTCGGCCTGGCCGTCGCCGTCGGTATCGCGCAGGTACACGACCTTGCCCGAGATCGTGGCGAGCAGCCCGCCACGCCAGGGAAGGATGCCCGTGGCGAACAGCAGCTTGTCGGCAAAGGTGCGGGCCGTTTCATAGCGGCCGTCGCCGTCGCGGTCTTCGAGTACGCGGATTCGCGACCGGCCGGGTTCGCCAGGGGCGGGGGGATCGGGATAGTCGCGCATTTCGACCACCCACAAGCGGCCATCTTCGTCAAAGCGACAGGCCACCGGGTCAATCACCTCGGGCTCGGCCGCCACCAACTCGATGCGTACCCCCTCGGGTAGGACAAAGTTCTTGAGCGATTCCTCGGCCCCGACGGGGCTGACCAGGACGGCCGCCGGGGCGGCCTGGGTTGCGGAGGCGGCGGGCTTGTCGGCCGGGTTGGCGGCAAAAGCCATCGCGGAGGTCAAGCCGAGCAACGTGCAAAGACACAACCAGCGCCAGGTGAACATTTGAGCCATCGGTGCGGTCCTTAAGGCGGGAGAAACGAAAGGCGGGCAGGTGCGGCAGGCCGAAGCCATTATAGTCGAACCCCACGGGCCTCGGAACCAGTTATTTGCGGCCACAGTTACGCTAAACCCCGCTGGCAACGGCGGGTAGTGGATCAGTTTGAAGAATCAGGGTGGCGGGGTCAGAACGCAGTGATGGCCCCGAACCGCAATCACAGGGCCATCGCTGCGCTCTGACCCTGCCACCCAACGTCTTTGGATTCAAACTGACCCATTACCCAACGGCGGTTCGACGGTAGACAGTCGGTGCCGAACGGCTATCTTGGAGCGTTTCGCGGTCATCGCTTGCCCGCAAGCGATGACCCGCAGCCGAACCTACCCGCCGGTCGAGTGGTATTCATGTCAGCAGTCGATCAATTGTTCGCCAAGCTCAAAGCCGACGGCCGCAAGGCGCTGATGCCCTTTGTGACGGCGGGCGATCCCGACGTGGCCTTCACTCGCGAGGTGTTGGTCGAGTTGGTGCGGCGCGGGGCCTCGATGTGCGAGTTGGGTATTCCCTACAGCGACCCCATCGCCGACGGCCCGGTGATCCAGGCGTCATATACCCGGGCGCTGGCCAAGCATTTGAAGCTGGCCGACATTCTGAAGATGACCGGCGAGGTGACCCCCAAGCTGGCCGCGCCGGTCGTCACGATGGTCAGCTATGCAATCGTGCTGCGGCACGGACTACAGAAGTACGTCGACGACGCCAAGGCGGCCGGCGTGGCGGGGGCGATCGTGCCCGACCTGTTGATCGAAGAAGCGTCGGAGTTGGCGGGCATCTGTCGGAAGGCCGACTTCAACCTGATTCAACTGGTCACGCCGACCACCGGGCGCGAGCGGGCGTTAAGAATTGCCGAGTCGTCGACCGGGTTCGTGTATTACGTTTCGGTCACCGGCATCACGGGCGAGCGGACGCAACTGCCGCCGCAACTGATCGAAGAAGTCGGCTGGCTCCGCGAGCACAGCGGCAAGCCGATCTGCATCGGCTTTGGCATCAGCCAGCCGGAACACGTGAAGCTGCTAGCGCCGGTGGCCGACGGGCTGATCGTCGGCAGCGCCGTGGTCCGCCGGATTGCCGAGGCCGCCACCCGGCCGCGGGCCGACGTCTTGCGCGAAGTGGGCGATTACGTGGCCACGCTAGCCGCGGCGCTCAATCCGTAACGCCCCGTTGCTTGTTCCAGCTTGCCGCCGGGTAGCACCGATTGCTCGTCAATCGGTGTTGCGCAGCAACAAGAGGGGCCGAGCGCCGCTTTCCCCAAGACACAGCGTTGATTCTTCGGTCACCGCGTTCGCGACACCTCTTGCAGGCTGCGCCTGCCCTGGTTGCAAGCAACCAGGGCTACCCTGTGACGCAATGTACAAAGTGGCGTCGCGCGCCACAGGCTTCGTAATCGCGCATTCCGCCCCTGGTGGTGGCAATCGGTCGGCAGCCTGGAGAAACCGGCCTTGACCCTTGGAAAAATGCGTGCATACACTTGAATAGGACGCCTTGCCGGAGACAAGGCGTCAAGCTGGTTCAAGGCAGTTGGCTGCGGCGCAGTCGATCGGCCTCGCGGACGACTTACCGGCTGACTCCGCCAGGCTGGCACGTTCCAAAGATCGGCCAGCGCCCACCCCGATTTGGTTCGAGCCGCCGACTGACGCGGCGGGGAGGGAATTGCGATGGATGCTCGTCACTCACGGGTGCCGCTGGACCGCTTCTTTAGCGGGATGGCCGAGTACACCTTTCAGACCCGGCTGGGCGTCGTCGACCCGCCCATGGTCGAATACATCGCCGAGTTGCTGACGCGGTTCGTCCACTGCGACAGCGTCTACAAAGTCCGCAATCTGACCGGTAACCGGCTGTACGAAGTGGCCGAGATGTTCGTCGAAGCCCAGGCCCGACACGGCGAGCAACGCCGCGAGGCCCACCGGCACATCGGCGACTTCACCCTGTTCTGGGCCGGGTTCTATCCCGAGGCTCTGGCCAAGAAGACCGGCAAGGCCCGCTTTGACTGCTTTGTCGATTACTGCCGGCAAGGAAAACGGGCGTATCACATCGCCAGCACGCTGGGGCCGGACGACCGGACGGCCGAGAACGAACTGTTCGAGCGCTTGAGCCAGGAGTTCGATATGTGCGTCTATGGACTCAACGAGCTGCGCCGCGAATGGGAACACGGCGACCCGCCGGCCGAAGGCGCGGGGCCGATCATCGTGACTTGAGCTTTTCTGTCGCCGAGAAGACTAGCCACGGAGGCACAGAGTCACGGAGCCTGGCACGGAGGGGGATGAGATTGAGGGGAGCAGTGCCAGGTGAATGTTGATCGCTGGTGATGCGGGCAACACACATCCATTGTCACTGGGCCAGCGCGAACCCTTCTCCCTCGGGGAGAAGGTGGCCGAAGGCCGGATGAGGGTCCACTCGCCACTTCAAATCGCGCCAGCCTGATGCGCACCCCTCACCCGGATCGCTGCGCGATCCACCCTCTCCCACAAGGGGCGAGGGTGAGGAAACCAAGAGGCGCTCCTGAATTAACCCTACGGTCCAACGACCGGATTCCGTAGCACCCCGAGCTTTTCGATCTCGACTTCCACCACGTCGCCGGGTTTCAGGAACACCGGCGGCTTGCGGGCGAAGCCGACGCCCGACGGCGTGCCGGTGTAGATCAAATCGCCCGGCATCAACGTCGCCACCTGCGACACGTACGCGATCAGGTGCGGGATCGTGAAGATCAATTGTTCGGTGTTCGAGTCTTGCATCGTCTGGCCGTTCAGCCGGCATTGAATCCGCAGCTTGCCGGCGTTGCCGACTTCGTCGGGCGTGACCAGCGTCGGACCCAGCGGCGCGAACGTGTCGAACGACTTGCCCAGCAGCCACTGCCCGCCCGGTTTTTCCTGCTGCCAGTCGCGAGCCGAGACATCGTGCCCCACGCAGTACCCTGCCACGAAATCGAGGGCGTGCTGCTGGGGAATGTTCCGCCCGGCGCGGCCGATGACGACCACAAGTTCGGCTTCGTAGTCGACCTTCTGGCTGACGGCGGGCAATACGATCGGCGCTTCGTGCGCGCTAAGCGCCGTGGCGAACTTACAGAAGATCACTGGCTCGGTCGGCGGCTCCTTGCCCCCTTCGCGAGCGTGGTCGGCGTAGTTCAGCCCGACGCAAATGATCTTTTGCGGGTCCAACACCGGGCTGAGCAGCTTGACCGAGCTGGCCGGCACGGTCGCGGAGGCTTTCTGGCCGGCCTCGGCTGCCAGTGTCAGCAGCTTCGATCCACCGGCGATGATTTCCTTGACCGAGTTGGGCAATCGCGCGTCGGTCGCCTGCAAGTCGACGTATCCGCCTCCCTTGACCAAGCCAGCCCGCGGACCCAAAGCGCTTTGAAACGTGACGAACTGCATCGAGCGTACTCCCCAAAAATGTGACGGGTCAGTTTGATGAAGCGGGGTGGCGGGGTCAGAACGCAGTGATGGCCCCGAACCGTTATCACGGGGCCATCGCTGCGCTCTGACCCCGCCACCCAACGTCCTAGATTCAAACTGATCCACTACCCCAAAAAAGCGTGCGACCGGCACAACCGTGACGCCGCCAGGGGCCGGAGAGCCGACGGCGACGACGCTCAGGTTATGCGAGGCGTGCCCCCGAGACAACCGGCCGCGGCTGACGGCGGCGCAATCGCACTACCTAGGGACACCCGCCACGCGCACCCCTGCACAATTGTCACAGCCGGCAAAAACTCGCGTTTTCCCGGCCGAACGCACCGTCCGCGCCGGTTTGACACCCGGGCGAGGCAACCTAGGTTTGAGTAAACGCTTAGCGACACATGGGTAGGGTCGCGCGCGACGATCTTCACGGGTCGCTTGCGCTGTAAGCGCTTACCGAGCCGCCGATTCAGGGTTGCCATGGACACTACCGCCTCGAACAGCGTTGCCGGGACGTCGGACTGCAAAGCGTCCGCCACGGCCAATCAATTGAACGAGATCGCTTCGCTGCTCGAGCGCATTGACGGCGCGGTTCGCAACGAGTCGAGCGCCCTCAACGTGACGCGGGCGCCGCAAAACGATCTGGCGCAAGTCCGGCTGGGCATCGCCAGCGGTCTGTTCGCCGCCCTGCGCGGCAAGCACGAACCGACGGCCGAGCACTGTCTGCGCGTGGCGCTGGGCTGCTCGACCTGGGCGGCGCGGATTGGCTTGCCGACCGAACAACGTGACGAGATCGAACTGGCCGCCATCCTGCACGACATTGGCAAGATCGGCGTCGCCGATTCGGTCCTGCTGAAGCCGGGCGCGCTGTCGGTTCACGAACTGGCCCAGATGGACGCCCACTGGCAGACGGGCCTGGAAATCTTGCGCAGTTGCTGCTCGTCGCCGGCCGTGCTAGAGATCGTCCGCTACGCCCGTAGCTGGTACGACGGCTCGAAGCATCGCCAAGAGTTGCTCGGCGACCAGATTCCGCTGGGTGCGCGAATGTTGGCCATCTGTGACGCCTTCGACGCCATGATGTCCGACCACGTCTATCGCCGCGCGCTGCCGCTGGAACGCGCTTACAACGAGTTGTACACCAACGCCGGCAAGCAATTCGACCCGGCACTGGTCGTGTTGTTCATCAAGCTGCACGATCTGGACGGCATGGAACCCTCGCCCGAGATTCTGCGGCACTGGCTGCACGACCTTTCACCCGACGCGGTCAACGCCCCCTGGAAGCGCCGCGAGGGGAAGCTGTCGCCGACCACGACGGCCGCGCGCTCGACCGACGACTTGTTCTACAACAAGCTGCTCGACAACATGCACGACGCCGTGGTGTTCGTCGACAACAACAAGCGAATCACCCTCTGGAATCGCGGCGCGGAACGCCTGACCGGCATTCCCGCCTCGAGCGTCCACCAGCGGCACTGGATTCCCAGCCTGGTCAAGATGCGCGACGAGCGCGGCCGGCTGGTGAAAGACGAAGAATGCCCCGTGGCCCACGCGCTCGAGACGGGCGTCCAGTGGCTGCGGCGCTTGATCATTCGCGGCCGCGGGGGACATGAATTGGCGGTCGACGCCCATGCCGCGCCGGTGATGGCGGCCGACGGCACGCGCCAAGGGCTGACGCTGATTTTCCACGACGCCTCGTCCGAGACTTCGCTCGAGGAGCGTTGCCAGAACCTGCACGAGCTGGCCACGCGCGACCCGCTGACCGGGGTGGCCAACCGCGCCGAGTTCAACCGCGTGATCATGCAGTTCGTGGCCGCCCACTTGGAAAGCAAGCGGCCTTGCAGCTTGATCATGTGCGACATCGACCGCTTCAAGCAGATCAACGATCGCTACGGCCACCCGGCCGGCGACGCCGTGATTCGCAGCTTTGCCCACCTGTTGCAAAACGCCGTGCGGACGGGCGACCTGGTCTCGCGCTATGGCGGTGAAGAGTTCACGATGCTGTGCGCCGATTGCGACTTGGCCAGCGTGAACGCGCGGGCCGAAGAGATTCGCATGGCCTTCGCTCAACTGCCCCAGTCCGACCTGGAAGGTCGTTGCGTCTCGGCCAGCTTTGGCGTGACCGAAGTCCAGCCAGGCGACACGGCCGATTCGCTGTTGGCTCGGGCCGACCGGGCGCTGTTGATTGCCAAGGAAACCGGCCGCAACCGCGTGGTGCAACTGGGCTCGGGGAGCGGCGGCGCCCACGACGACGAATCGCCGACCAAGACCCTGCTGGCCGGTGGCGACATTCTGCTCTCGCAAGAGCTGATGACCCAATCGCCGATCGACCGCACGATCGACAAGCTGCACGGCTTTGTCGCCGACCATCAAGGCGAGGTTGTGGCGATCGAAGGGAACGAAGTGCAGATTCGCCTGGGCAACGACGAAAGTCTGTTCCGTCGCAAAGGTGACCGGCAGGTGACCGTGCTGATGAATCTGCGGATGATCGAAGAGCACCCCCAAGCCGAGCGCGGCACGAGCAGTGGCCTGACGCGGACACGCATCAAGCTGGAGATTCGCCCCGCCAAAAGTCGCGACCGGCGCAAGGCCGAGTCGATCGAACGGGCGAAGCAGATGCTGATTAGCCTGCGGTCGTACATGATGGCGACCGAGGTCTCGGCCCGCGTGCAAGCCACGCCCGAGCCGGAGCGCGGCTTCTTCGGCAACATCAAGGCAATCTTCATCACCCCGCCACCCGTGGACGATCGGTAAGGGCCGGTTGGTCCGTTGTCAGTGGGATTTCGCTGCATGCCAACTGCTAGTCGCTAACCGCTTCCTCTAGCAACTGACCACGGACCACTGACGAAGTCATCCATCATCACCGAGCCAGCGCAAACCCTTCTCCCTCCGGGAGAAGGTGGCCGAAGGCCGGATGAGGGTCCACGTTGCCTCTCATTGGCGTGGAATATCGACCACGACGACACGACGGTCACGACGCCGGAGAAGAGCAAGGCGATTGAACCGCAAAGACGCAAAGTTCGCAGAGAAAACCGCGGAGGCGGGGCCAAGAGAACTCGTGAGCCATTCTCAGGTGAATGGAGTTTCGGAATGCGCCATGCGGATGCCGTCATTCCCGCGCAGGCGGGAATCTAGTGGTTGCGGTCGGCGTCTAGATTCCCGCCTGCGCGGGAATGACACTCAGTCCTGGTAGGATACGCACCCCGTGCGTACCGCTTGTTGGCACCCGCTTCCTGGTACGCACAGGGTGCGTACCCTACATGACTTTTGGTCTTTGGACAGAGATTACCTCGCGAACTCCGCCGCAATCGCTTGCTCGACCGCCTGCATCATCCGGTCGAGTTCCTCCAGCGTGATCGCTAGTGGGGGCATGATCACGATTTCGTCTCCCAGCGGGCGGAGCATGATGCCTTGCTCGCGCGCGCGACGACAGACGTTTCGCCCGCGGCCTTCGCTCGTTGGGAACGGCTCTTTGGTTGCGATGTCGCGTACTAGTTCGATGCCCGCCAGCAAGCCGCATTGACGCGCGTCGCCCACGTGGGGCAATCGGGCGATCTGCGCGAGATGCTCCTGTAGCCGCGCGATCTTGGGAACCAAACCTTCGAGCACGCGATCTTCCTCGAACACGTCGAGCGACGCCAACGCCACCGCCGCCGCCAGCGGGTTCCCTCCGTACGTGTGGCCGTGGAAGAACTGCCGGCCCTCTTCATTGCGTCCCAGGAATGCCTGCCAGATTTCGGTCGTCGCCAATGTGGCCGCCATAGGCAAGTAGCCCGCCGTCAGCCCCTTGGCCAGGCACATCAGGTCCGGCGTCACTCGTTCGTGTTCACAGGCGAACATCCGCCCGGTGCGGCCGAACCCCACCGCCACTTCATCGGCCACCAGCAGCACGTTGTACCGCCGCGTCAACTCGCGCAAGCCGCGCAAGTAGCCCGACGGATGGACGATCATCCCGGCGGCACACTGGACCAGCGGTTCGACGACCAGCGCGGCCAGGCGCTGGTGATGCTCGGCCAACAGCGCTTCGGCCTGGGCTAAGTAATGTTCCGCCGCGCGTTCGATAGGCACGTCGACCGGCCGGCGATAGACGTGCGGCGTGGGCAGTCGCAGCACCTCAAACAACAACGGCTGGAACAATGCGTGAAACCGTGGCATGCCGCCGACGCTGACGCTGCCAAGGGTGTCGCCGTGATACGCCTCGCCCAGCGCCGCGTAGCAGGTTTTCTCGGGGCGCGGCGTGGGGCACTGCCGCCAATATTGAAACGCCATCTTCAGCGCCGCTTCGATGGCCGTTGAACCGTCGTCCGAGAAGAAGACGTGATCCAGTCCCGCCGGGGCGATCTCGACCAGCCGACGTGCCAACGTGACCGTCGTCGAGTTCGACGCGCCCAGCGAAGTGGTGTGAGCCACCTTGCCCAGTTGCTCGACGATTGCGGCGTCGAGCCGCGGATGCCGATGGCCGTGGACGTTGCACCACAGGCTGCTGGTCCCGTCCAGGTATTCGCGCCCGTCGATATCGACCAACGTACAGCCGTGGGCTCGCTCGATCAGCAACGGCTCGTACTCGGCCATTTGCGTGAAGGCGTGCCAGACCTCGCGGCGGTCCCACTGTTCGATTTCCTGGCGCGTCGAGCGTGGCATAACGGGCGTGAGCGAGTGTCGGAACGCGAGGCGGTTAAATGCTGGCAGACCAATCGGTTGCGCCCGGATCGATCCCCTTGCGGCCTTGGGCCGAACCGGTATACTGTTACGTTCTTATACTTCGAGCGGCCTGGGGGTTATAGCCCCGGGGCCGTTTCCATCGGCCAGACGGGTGTACGAAGCGCCGTGGGCCGAGCGCAGGGCTGTGGAAAAGTCGTCGAATCAGGATCGACGCCGGCCGTGCGACGAAAGACAGGGAACAGAACAGTAGTCGAACAGAATAGTAATCGACTGGAACAGTCATCGAGTGGAGTGGTGCGACAATGCCCAAGGCATGCGACGTTTGTGGTAAGGGTCCGATGATCGGCAATCAGGTCACGACCCGCGGTAAGGCCAAGTATTTGGGCGGCGTCGGTACCAAGATCACCGGCATCACCAAGCGGCAGTTCAAGCCGAACTTGCAGCGGATTCACGTGACCGAGAACGGCACGAACAAGACGATCAACGCCTGCACTCAGTGCATTCGCAGCGGTCGGATTGTGAAGCGCGTCCGTGCCCAGCCGTTCCGTCTGCCCGCCGAAGCTGGCGGCAAGAAGAAGTAAGCGATGGGCCTGACTCGCGATCAGGTGAACAAGGTGGCGCTGTTGGCCCGGCTCGATCTGACCGAGGCCGAGTTGGCGACCATGACCACGCAGCTCCAGGCGATTGTCGGCTATGTCGAGTCGCTGGGCGAGTTGAACACCGACGCGATCACGCCCCTGTCGCATCCGCACGAAGTGAGCAACGTCTTTCGCGACGACACGGTCGTCCCCAGCCTGGACCGCGAGGCCATTCTGGCCAACGCCCCCAAACGCGACGCCGAGTGCTATCTGGTCCCGGCCGTGTTGGGCGAGTAGGCCGCTCACCCCTCGTCGATATGCTCCAAGCCGGCGACTCGGTCGCCGTCGAACGGCGGCAGAGCCGCCGGCTTGGTTGCGAGTCAATCAATTCCGTGATGACGGGTGGCTTGCTCACCAGAGTGAAGCGTGTACAACGTCTCTGGTAGCCTCCTCCGGTAGGGTGCATTCCATGCACCTTATCTGTGATCATGAAGGCCGATTCGCACGGCGCTCGGAATGCAACCCACCGGAAGTAGCCGCCCATGTCGCTCATCAACCTGACTGCCACCGAACTGCTAGGCCAAATGCAGTCGGGCCAAGCGACCTCGGTCGACATCACCCGGGCGTTCATCGAGCGCATCAAGCAAGTCGATGGAAGGGTCGGCGCTCTGCTGCGCTACGACGCCGACAGCGCGCTGGCCCAGGCCGAAGCGGTCGACCGCAAGCGCCGCGCCAAACAGCCCCTCGGCCCGCTGGCCGGCTTGCCGATTGCGGTCAAAGACCTGATTTGCAGCACCGGCGAACTGACCACATGCGCTTCGAAGATTCTGAAGGACTTCCGCGCGCCGTACGACGCCACCGTCATCATGCGGCTCAAGGGGGCCGATGCGGTGCTGTTGGGGCGCACGAATCTCGACGAGTTCGCGATGGGGGGCTCGACCGAGAACTCGGGCTTTCAGCCCACGCGCAACCCGTGGGATCTGTCGCGCTCGCCCGGCGGCAGCAGCGGCGGTTCGGCGGCGGCCGTGGCGGCGTCGCTCGCTCCGTTATCACTCGGGACCGACACCGGCGGTTCGATCCGCCAGCCAGCGGCGTTTTGCGGCATCACGGGATTAAAGCCGGGCTATGGCCGCGTCAGTCGTTTCGGCCTGGTGGCATTCGCCAGCAGTTTGGATCAAATCGGGCCGATGGCCTGGACCGTCGAGGACGCGGCGCTGCTCTTGGGCGTGATTGCCGGCCACGATCCGCGCGACTCGACCAGCGTGAACCAGCCGGTGCCCGACTACCTGGCGGCGTTGCGCCGGCCGCTGGACGGCTTGACGCTGGGGTTGGTGCGCGAACACTTCGCCGCCGGGCTTGATGGTGAAATCGAGTCGGCCGTGCGCGAGGCGATTCGCCTGTACGAGTCGCTGGGCGCGAAAGTAAAAGAAGTCTCACTGCCGCACAGCAAGTACGGCGTGGCGGCGTACTACCTGGTCGCGCCGTGCGAGGCGTCGAGCAATCTGGCCCGCTATGACGGCATTCACTACGGCCATCGCGCCGACGAAAAAGCGATTCAGGCTGAGTTCGAGGCCGATCGCAAGCAACTTGTCGCCGCCGGCAAGCACGAAGCGGCCGAGCGACTCGACATGCCGCTGGTGCGTCTGTATCGCCGCAGTCGCGAAGAAGGGTTCGGCCCCGAAGTCAAGCGGCGGATCATGCTCGGCACCTACGCGCTGAGCGCGGGCTATTACGACGCCTACTATTTGAAGGCACTCAAGGTCCGCCGGCTGATCCAGCAGGACTATCTCGACGCATTCAAGCAGTGCGAGCTGTTGATTGGCCCGGTGACGACGACTCCGGCGATCAAGCTGGGGGAAAACGCCAACAACCCACTGGCGATGTACTTGCTGGACCTGTACACGGTGACGGCGAACCTGGCCGGGGTGGCGGGCATTTCGATTCCCTGCGGCTTCACCAAGGCCGGGCTGCCGATCGGCTTGCAGTTGCAAGGGGCCGCGTTCGCCGAGGACCGGCTGCTGCACGCAGCCCAGCAGTACCAGGCGAAAACCGATTGGCATCAAAAGCGGCCGGCGCTCGCTTCGGGGTAGCACCGGTTGCTAGGCAACCGGTGTCGCGCCTGCGACAAGAGGTCCGAGCGGAAGAGTCGGCGGGTGATACGCTCTGGCCCATTGGTCTTGATCGTTGGGGGCCGTTGAATCGCCGCCTCTTGTGGCTTCGCCACACCGGTTGCCGAGCAACCGGTGCTACCCACTAGCGGTTAGCAATTAGCGACTAGCGATTAGACGGAAAGTCGCCTGTGAAAGCCCAGGGACAGCTGTCCCTGGGTCGAACTTCTAGCGGCTCCATCTCGCCAACTCGACACCGATTCCCGGGCTGGCTAGAGTGCAGTTTCCCGCCCGACTTTCTTCGTCTGTCGTGAGTGGAGCCACCCAATCGTGAAACGATTCTGGACGTTGCTAATCGTGCTCGCCATGTTAGCCGGCAACGCCTCGTCATCGGCGGCCGAGTTCCGGCTGCGCGATGGCGATCGCGTGGTGCTGCTCGGCGGCACGGTGATCGAGCGCGAGCAAAAGTACGGTTGCTGGGAGACGATGCTGACCTCGCAATTCCCGGGTCGCAACATCATGTTCCGGAACCTGGGCTGGAGCGGCGACACCGTATGGGGCGAATCGCGGGTGCTGCCCGGCAAGCCCGAGGATGGCTACCGGGCCCTAGTCGAACAGGTCGCGGCCGCCAAGCCGACGGTTGTCATCCTGGGCTACGGCGGCCACGAAGCCTTGGCGGGCGACGCGGGGCTGCCGAAGTTCAACGCCCTGGGGAAGCGGCTGTTCGAGATGCTCGAAAAGACGGGCGCTAGGATCGTGGTCCTCGCCCCATTGAACCACGAGAAGCTGCCCGCCCCCCAGCCCGATCCCGAGGCGTACAACAAACAAGTCTGGCACTACCGCGACGCATTGCACGATTTTGCCATCGGCCGCGATCACTTCTGGGTTGACCTGGAACCCTGGCTGCGTGAGGTGACCACCGGCGACCAGCCGCTGCGGCTGACCGACGACGGTGTGCAGCTTTCGCCAGTCGGCTACCTGATCACGGCGGCGGGACTCGAAAACGAAATGCAACTGCCGCCGGCGGGTTGGAAGGCGGAGATCGACGCTTCGGGGGCGGTTCGCCATGTGGTGAGCGCCGACCTCAAGGACATCAAGCGAACCGACGCTGGGCTGACGTTCAGGGCCACGGCTCATCGCTTGCCCTTCACGGCCATTACACGCCAGCCAGGGCGCGAAGTGACGCTCAACATTCACAATCTGCCGGCGGGAAATTACCGGTTAACGATCGACGGGGTGAGGATTCTGGAGGCGTCGAGCGACGATTGGGCCGGCGGCGTCGCCGTGGATAACCCGGCCTCGCTGCGCCAGCTTGACCAGTTGCGCAGCGCGATCATCAAGAAGAACGAACTTTTCTTCCATCGCTGGCGGCCGCGGAACTTCACCGATCTATTCGGTGTCCACAAGCACGAGCCAGGACAGAACGCCCAGGAGATCCCCGAGTTTGACACGCTGGTCACGGAACAAGAACAGCGCATTGCCGAGCTGCGCCGGCCAGGCCCGCACCGGTTCGAGCTCTCGCGCGTGGCCCCGACCGCAGCGAACGACAAGCGATGACCGCATTGAAGCTCGCCGCTTAGAACTTTGGCAGCACGACGTTGCGGCGACGGGGGTCGTCCCAGTTGTCGCGAATGTCAACGCCAAAGCCGCGGGCCAGTTCGTTCCGCGCCCGTGATGCGTACGGAGTCCCCTCGTGCTCTTTGGCGACGTACTTGAGGGCTTCGATCGCCTTCTCGCGCAAGTCCTTGGTCTTGGCGTCGGTCAGCGTGCGCGCGGTCGTGAACAGATTCCATTCGTTCGACTTGGCATCCTTCGGCGGTTTGAATTCTTTCGCGGTCTTTTCCAGCAGCGCCGAATACTCGTGCAGACGGACCTGGAAGGCGAGCACCTGGGCATAGATCAAGTCGTAATTCGCCCGCCAACGCAGGCTGTCCTCGCGGGCGCGTAGCCCCTTGACCTTTTCCAGCTCCTTTTGCGCCTGCTCGTACATCGGGATCAGCTTTTGCGCCTTGGCGTAGTTCTCCTTGGCCTGCTCGGTGAAGCCCGGCTGATCGATCGCAAAGTTCCACCACTTGACCTGCACCGCGGCCGCCTGGGCCTTGTCGTCGGAGTAAGGGTTGAAGATGCCGATCATCCGCCACAGCGTCTTGCGGAATTCGTGCTTGTCGCGCTCGGCCATGTAGTCGGATCGCGTGCTCAAGTCGGGCAAGTACGGCCGCATCGTTTCCAGGTTGTATTTCGTGGCGTCGCGCCCGACCAGGTTCACCTCCGGGCTGGGCAACATGAAGAACACGCCGTTCGTCTCGCGGGCGATGCGCGTTTGGGCATAGGGGCCAAAGCCGCTGGCGTGAGCGTCATAGCGGCGGACAAAGCCGTCGACCTGCAACTGCTCGGCGTACGGCGTCTCGGGCCCGCGATCGATCTGCAGCCAGTGGACCGTCTTGGTCTCGGGGTCGATGTACCGCATGGTGCCGTACGGGTAGCCGAACACCGCCTCGCGAGCCAGGAAGTAGACCGGCGAGCGCAGCGATTTGCACTCGGCGATGGTCGCTTCCATGTTGCTCCAGTTGCTCTGTGGGTCGCCACTTTCGTCGGTGACCACAATGGTCATCAACTGCCGCCGACCTTGATTGGCGTACTTCACGTGCTGGCCCACGGCGGTCGTAATGGCCGGGCACATTTGCTCCTGGCCCGAGGGGTCATTCGGAACTTTCTTGATGGCGGCCTGAATCTCCTTGACGTCCGCCGTCGGCTTCGTGGTCAAGAAGTGCAGATCCTTGCCATAGCTGCAAATGCTGGTCAGCAGTTGGTCACCTTGGGCCGTGGTGGCGATGCCCAACTCGGCGTAGACCCGATCGATCTTGGCCGTGATTTCGGTTCGGTCGTCGAGCATGCTTTCCGATTCGTCAAAGCACCAAATCACCAGCACCTTGCCGTTGTTCAGCTTGGTGAGGATTTCTTGCGTGATCCGGTCGACGGCGTCCTGGTAGTTGTTGACCGATTGAATGGCGTCGCCGACCGTCCCCTTGGGAACATTGGCGGCAAAGACCTTCGAGCTTTGATTGAACGGGTTCAGCTCGCCCGGGTCGTAGCGAACCGCTTCGGCCACCACTTCGGAAGTATCGGCGGTCATCGTCGGCGCCGAAGGGAGCGCGGCCGCGGCCATGCCCACCAGCCCGGTGTGCGTGACTTCCACGCCCGAGATCGGCTCGAGCGTTTTGGAGGGCTCGGGGTCGTCTTCGAGCACCTGGTTCAACAAATCTTCCGGCGTCTCGGCCACGCTGGCCACCAGCGGCACGACCAGTTCCTTGGTCGGCACCTGGTTCTTGATCAGCCCCAGCAGGATCAGCGCGATCGCATGGACGATCATCGACACGCCGCACGACGCGCCGAACTGGATCATCTGACGACGACGCACCAGGGCGTCGAAGTCGGCGTCGATGTCCGCCATCGAGCGTGGCGGCTCGGCCGCCGGTTGCTGAGCCGGTGCGGTTGCAGGCTGGGTTGCCGCCGGAGCTTGTTGGGTAACAACCGCTGCACTGGGGCTAGCATCGGACTGCGGAGTGGTGCTCACGGCATCCTCGTCGTTGAAGACGTCTATTACAGGCAAAGTGAATTCATCTGCGCAGCGACCGCCGGGCGTGGCGGCGCGGCAGCCGCGCGGCGGGCGTCCGGTCGATATGTTAGTAAATGGTAATGACTTGGGCCGATGACGGCAACCTTTTTGCCCCCCTGTCATCATCGTTGGATCGCTGGCTGGCCGAAACCAATGGGCCCGGCCGCGCATCCAAGTCCTTGGATATTCGCCGACTGGCCGCCTGGCGTACAATCTTTACATCCAGCGCGGGCTGGTCGGGTCTGCCCAAGTTGCCTGTCCCGCTCGCGCGAAACGTCCAAAAAGCAGCTACTGTTGGCGACCTTGGCCGTCGAAAGCCGAGGTGGGTTCTCACCTGCCCCATTCTCGGCGATTATGGTATAGGGTCTGCCCGTTCCCACCTTCGTGGGACGCCACCGAACTCGAGGGGTTAGACGCACATGCACGCGCGTTTGTTTCAACGAATTTCAGCTTTTCACGTGTTGCCGGCAGCCGTCGGCGTTTGGGCCGTCGCGCTGGCCGCAGCGGCCCAGTTCGCGGTGCCAGGGCTCCCTAGCGGCTCGGACGATGAAACGATCACGGTCACGGCCCAGTTCACGGCACCGGCCGCGGGACAGCCGTCGCGACTGTTTGTCACGGCTAAGATCGCCGACGGCTGGCACGTCTTCTCGGTGACGCAACCAGCCGGTGGGCCGGTTCGCACGAACATCACCCTGGCCGCGGATCAAGCGGCCAAGTTGGCCGGCAAGTTCGCGCCGACCACGCCCCCTAAGAAGCATCCCGAGCCGCTGTTCGACAACACGACGGTCGAGGAGCACGAGAAGCAGGTCATCTGGTACGCACCGCTCGAGTGGTCGGCCGCGCCGAACGAAGCGACGACGTTGAATGGCGAGGTATTGGCGCAAGCCTGCTCGGCCAACAGTTGCCTGCCGCCGCGCAAGATCAAGTTCACGGCCAAACTCGGCCCCGGCGTGCCGGTCGACGCCAAAACCGCCTCGGCCGAGCCACAGGACAACGCCAAGGACCAAGGCCAGCAAAGCGACTCGGGTTACCGCCAGGATGAGTCCCATCTGGTGCTGACTGGCGTGGTCGAGCCGCGCGGCGTCGCGCCGGGCGGGCCAGCGGTGTTGAAGATTCGGGCCGTGCCGGTCGAGGGCTGGTACGTCTATGCCTATGCGACCAGCCCCGATCAGCCCGGCCCCCGGCCGACGCTGCTTCATGTGGCGTCGAGCGGCGGACTGCAGGTCGGCGCGGTGACGGCGAGTGTGGCCCCCGAAGTCAAGCAATCGAGCGACGCGGCATTGCCCCCCGCCAACATTCACAAAGGCCCGGTCGAATGGTCGGTGCCGATCACCGTGCCTGCCGATGCGCAGGCCGGCGCGTTGAACGTCGAAGGTTCGATCGCGTACATGACTTGTTCGACCGACCAGTGCGATCGGCCCACCGGGGCCACGTTCCGCACCCAGCTCGAAGTCGGCAAGCCGGACGCTGGCCCGTCGAAAGTGACGTTCGCCAACGCCAAGTACATCACCGCCGTCGCCGCCTTGAAGGAAAGGCCGGCCACGAATGGGCCGGCGGCCAACGCCAGCCCGACGCTCAATCTAGACAACATTCGCGCGGTCGAAGTCGTCGACACCGCGAGCATGCCGTTGTGGAAGGCGATGTTGTTCGGCTTTGGCGGCGGCTTCATCTTGAACTTCATGCCCTGCGTGTTGCCGGTCATCGGTTTGAAGCTCTTGTCGTTCGTGCAGCAAGGTGGCCAATCGCGCGGACGCATTGTCTCGTTGAATCTCGCGTATGTCGCAGGTCTAATGTGCGTGTTCATGATCCTGGCCGTGCTGGCCAGCTTCTTCAATTTGGGCTGGGGGCAGTTGTTCACCTACGCCGGCTTCACCATCGGACTGACGGCGGTCGTGTTCGTGATGGGGCTGAGCTTCCTGGGCATTTGGGAAGTGCCGGTTCCGGGCATGGTTGGCACCGCCAAGGCCAACGATCTAGCGGCTCAGGAAGGTTTGCCCGGGGCGTTCTTCAAAGGGGCGCTGACCACGCTGCTGGCCACGCCCTGCACTGCGCCGCTGCTGGCGCCGGGCCTGGCCTGGGCAGCCAGCCAGCCGCCGCATCTTTCGTTTGCGTTGTTCGCCTGTGCCGGCCTGGGCATGGGGAGCCCCTATCTGGTGATCGGCGCGGTGCCGAGTCTGGCACGCATGCTGCCGAAGCCGGGCGCTTGGATGCAGACGTTCAAAGAGGTGATGGGCTTTGTCCTGCTGGCGACCGTCGTCTATCTGCTCACGCTGCTCGAGTGGCCGTTGGTGGTGCCGACGGTGATGCTGCTGGGCGGGCTGTGGGCCGGGTGCTGGTGGGGAGCCAAGACGCCGCTCTACGAATCGGCGGGCAAGCTGGTGAAGGCCTGGACGCAAGCGATCGTCGTCGCCGGCGCGGTCGGGGCGGTTGCGTTCCTTTGGGTGGCAGAGCATACGGCGTTTCGCTTTGATCGGGACGTCGACAATCGCGTGGCTCATCACTTGGCCGCGGCCAAGCGATCGGACAAAGTCACGCCGCAAGTCGATCCCAGCCGACTGCCGTGGGAACCATTTTCAATCGAGCGGCTGACCGCGCTGGCCGGCGAACGCCGAACAGTGATGGTCGACTTCACCGCCGACTGGTGCCCAACTTGTAAGTGGCTCGAAAAGTTCGTGCTCAATACGCCGCCGATGCAGGAGGCGGTCGCAGAACGCGGAATTGTCACTTTGCTCGCGGACTGGACACATGGCGATGACGATGTGACCACGATGATGGATGCGTTTGGCGGTGGCAAACAAATCCCTGTTTTGGCGATCTTTCCTGAGGGTCGCTTTGACAAGCCGATCATCTTGCGCGGTGGCTATACGCAAGACAAGTTGTTGAAGACCCTAGCGGATGCCGCGCCGAAAGTAGACGAAAAAGCTCGCACGGCACGGCGGTGAAAATCGACGAGCGATGAATAAGCTAGCGGCTGGCTGTCCAGCATTCATCGTTTCGCGTTGATCGTTTTCTCTAGAGCCTGTTATTGACTTAAAT